>JAJFLR010000116.1 GCA_021772565.1 Opitutales bacterium
AAGCCATTCGTTAGCTTTGGATATTTTTCAGACATTACCAAATCCTTTAATTTCAAATATTACTACGACAACGTCGGCAGCACAATCGCACTTACTAACGACACAGAACAAGTCATCGAACGCATCGAATATGCGCCATTCGGCACGCAAACAAGCCGAACAAGAACCGAAGGCCACGCAGGCGCATTTCACGACACCCCCTTCCTCTGGACAGGATTTTTCGGTAATCAAACTGACTCAAACAATTTGACCTACCTCCGCGCCCGATACTACAACACACTGATACGAAGCTTTGTAAATAGCGACCCGGCCCGCGACGGCTGGAACTGGCACGCCTACGCCGGAGGCAATCCGATGTCATTTGTCGATCCAACCGGACTTGGTTTAAACGCTGCACTCAATGCCGTGCAAACAAGTCTCTCCTTTCTCGGTTTAGTTCCTGTCATCGGCAATGTTTTCGACGTAGCCAACGCTGGGATTAGCACTGCACGCGGCAATTTCGGATCCGCCGCCATCGACCTCGCCGTAGCTATACCCGGATTTGGTCAGGCTGTTACGGGTGCAAAATTCGCGGGTGTAGGCGTGGGTGTTGTCGCGACGACTGGGCGTATTTCGAGATCCACAGGCAAATCAACGACCTCAATTCAAAAGTTTTTCTCTGAAAATGATGGATTCTTAGGAGCATCACAGAGAACTTTCCTTGAGAAAGGTCAGTTGATTAATCGTGTTGAAGAAATCAAAAGGGGTCAGACTGCGGATTTTATAACTAACTGCCTCATTTATTATAAGCCTTCGGTTGGATTTTATCAAAGTGCTATAGCATCACATTAAATATTATATCAAACGCCTTTGATAGGTTACATTCTATCTATTCCGGCACCGAGTTGAAAACGACATCTACCAATATTTTATGCCGAATTCTGTTAAAATCAAATATTAATTATCTGTGTAAATCCGCGAATATTGTTATGGTTTCACATGGCACTCTGTTCGGAATTCGCTCTGCTCGTTGAGGCGGTTGTCGGTATCGGTATCGAATGATCAATTGCGATACCGATAACCGTTTCACTGATCCCAGAATATAATGAGGGGGAGGACAAAATGGGGCATTCCGTAATTCTTAATAATATTTTTTCTTATGCTTTCTTACGACGCGAAATTGGCTAACGTTGTCATCTGGAATTTAGGCAAGGCCTTACCCTAAATTTTGAATCTATGCTGAATTTTTATCATTAATTTTAGTAGTGAAATTACTGTTGTATCGTGATTTATCGGAAACTCGTCGTTACCACCATACACAACATATCTTTGTGTAGCTTGTACATCCTCACATGCTGTATAAAACCCGTTGGTTATTTTTGGAGATGAGCCTGATTTTATTTCTATAGCCCATGTTTCTTCACTGGAAATTTTTAGCACGAGATCAATTTCTGCTCCTGCTGCTGTGCGGTAAAAGTAAGTTCCAATACCATTGGGAAGAATAGATAAAATATTTTCAATAACGAATCCTTCCCAACTTTTGCCAAGAACCGGATTAGAAAGCAGCGCATCATATTCAGCAATTCCAAGGAGTCTATGAAGGATACCACTATCACGAATGTAGATACGTGGTGATTTAACCAGCCGTTTTTTAACATTGGCGTACCAAGGTTCAAGGCGGCGAACCAGCAGTATGTCCACTAAGATATCCAGATAATTACTAACGGTCTTGCTGTCAACTTCCAGGTTTCCTCCTAACGTTGAGCAATTAATGGTTTCGCCTTGTAGATGCGCAAGCATTGTCCAAAGTCTTCTAAGTCTGGTAGCAGAAACCCTAAAACCAAACTGTGGAATATCTCGCTCAAGATAGGTGCGGATCAAATCTTCCAGCCATATCATACTAAAGGCATCAGTATCTGCAAGATAACTATCTGGAAATCCGCCTCGCAACCAAATCCTATGGATATCCATAGGGCTTTTAACGGCTACTTCCAGTAAATTAAGTCCTGTCATTTCGACATAGCTAATGCGACCGGCTAGACTTTCAGACGACTGCCTTAACAAGTCCATGGACGCAGAACCCAATAACAGAAATTGCGCCCCCTTACGACCTGCCTGCCTGTTATTATCAATTAGGCCTCGCAATACCATGAAAAGGTCAGGCGCACGCTGGATTTCATCCAGTATTATAAGTTTATCGCTGTGCTGCTGTAAAAATGATGCTGGATCGCTTAATTTTGTTAAATCTGTTGGTGATTCAAGGTCTAAATAAATAGAAGGGATGTTCTGCGCAAAGGCTTTTGCAAGGGTAGTTTTACCAACTTGTCGTGCGCCTAAAAGTGCTACAGCAGGCACACGCTGTATGGTTTGTGCAAGTTTATCTGTAATCCATCTCCTTATCATGCCTTGCATTTTCGTAAGCATGATCCGATAATGCAAGGTAAATCATTGTCCTATAAAACTACAAATAATAGTAGAGTTACCACACTCCAAAGAAGCTAACGCGCTCCACCATTAATTTGCCAACATCAAACCACCAGTCATTTATTTATAAACTGAATACTAACTACTAATAACGTTGCATGTCAGGTACACAATTAATTGCCCAGGCTTCGATACCGCCTGTCATATTCGTAGCTTTTGCAAAACTATTTTTACGGAGTAGTTCTACTACTTTCAAGCTGCGCATACCGTGGTGACAATAGACGAGAATAGCTTGTTCTTTTGGCAAATCACTCAGGTGATTTATGACATCATTCATCGGGATGTGGTGACTGCCTTCAATTTTGCAAATAGCAACTTCGTGGACCTCGCGGACATCGAGAAGAAATGGTTTATCTTCGGCGATCAACCAGGTTTTTGCTTTCTTGACATCAATAGCAGGAGGAGCAGCGTTAGAGGTGTCTTGTTCAACGATTCCAGTGTCATCATTCATACCGGCATGGCAGGAGAATTGATAGTTTTCACTGGTTAATGTTTTGATGGCAGGGTGAGAGCCACAGAGAGGGCAATCGGGATCTTTTTTGAGATTGAGTTTTCGGAAATTCATGGTTAGAACATCTATAACCAGCAGTTGATTACAGAGAGAATCGCCCAGACCGACGATCCACTTGATGGCCTCCATTGCTTGAATATTTCCGATGATTCCACAGAGAGCTCCAATGACTCCCGCCTCCTCACAATTGGGCACGCTCCCGGGTTTTGGCATGTTGGGAAAAAGGCAGCGATAGCAAGGCCCTTTACCGGTTGGATTAAATAATGAGGCTTGTCCTTCAAATTGAAAAATACTGCCATAGATTAGTGGTTTGCCTGTCAGGAATGCGGCATCGTTTACCAGATAGCGTGTGGGAAAGTTATCCGAGCCATCAACGATGAGGTCATATTTTGAGAAAATATCTATTGCATTATCTACCGTGATACCTTCATCATAACGTTCTAATTTGATTTCCGGGTTGAGTGTTTTTAAACGATCACAAGCTGAGTCGAGCTTGGATTGTCCTACCCGAGTTGTGTCATGCAATACTTGACGTTGCAGGTTGTGCAGCGCAACAGTATCAAAGTCTGCTAAACCTAACCTGCCTATACCCGCTGCAGCTAAATAAAGTGCTGCAGGACTTCCCAATCCGCCCATACCAATAATTAATACACGCGCGTTCGCGAGTCGTTGTTGTCCCTCCATCCCGATATCCGGCAAGATAACTTGCCGACTGTAACGAGCCATTTTTTCTGCTGACCAAGTATTCATATTTAAAGTCTTTAGTTAGAATGCACTGACATTATAGTAAGACTTTAACGGCACTTATTTTATTTTATCAATTAAATTAATTTACTTCCAAATGTAAAGGATACAGAACATTCTATCTACTTCGGTTCCGAGTAGAAAACGATATCTACCAATTTCTAATGGCTGTTGTACTATACCGTTAAGTTCCGTTAGTGCCAGGATATTCTTCAGATGGAAGCGCTTCAATTTTTAAAGAAGCGGGCGTAGATTCACAGTAGAAAACACAAAGACCACAGCCGACGCAAAGGTCTTTATCCAGATGTGGCTTACGTTCTACCATAGTTATTGCATTGATGTGGCTTGGGCAGGTTGTTGCACAACGATCGCAGAGAATGCCTTCTTCTGTTAGGCAGGTTTCTCTATTGAGCACAGCCTTTCCAATGGGGGCTACGGTTTCTTCGGGGCCAAACGTTAATGCTCCGGAAGGACAGGCCTGAATGCAGTCCATGGTTTTGCACCAGTGGCAAGGCGTTTGGCTAGGATTGATGAAAGGTGTTTTTTCTGACTGACCTGATGCGGGGCCGAAATGTTGAATGACGTCATATGGGCAGGCGTCGGAACAGGCATGACAACGCTCACAGGTTGATAGAAATTGTTCTTCATTTTTAAGTGCTCCAGGTGGTCGCAGGAAAAAAACCTCCTTTGTATTATCAGTTGTGCGAATTAGATTCACCATATCATATGGCTTGAGTTTGAAAAATTGTCTGCGTGTAATTTTGTTATCCATTATTTTTATTTATCTACATGGATTGCTACGCCCACATTCGTGAGCTCGCAATGACAATTATTTTAAACTTTTAAATTTCACATGCCCGAACGCATTACCATTGGTTGAGCAATTAACCAAACGCTGAAAGAGGAATAGAGTATCATGGTGAAAATTAAGGGAAGCAGGCCTTTGAGAATATTGTGCGGTTCTTTAAACAATTGCTTCGCTACCCGATCGGCGATAATGACACCGTAAATGTGACCGATGACGATGCAGCTGATCTGTAAGTACCAAATGGATTTCAGAGATAAAAGTGCTCCGTAAGTTTTATTGGCAGTGCCAAATAAGTTCCAGCCCCATCCAAAGGGATCACTCAAAAGTGGGAAAAGGTGTTGAGCCTCCATAAAAAAATGCATACAATTATGAGCAAGATGGTAGAAAAGAGCAACGGGGATAAGCGAATATGCAAAGGCTTTAAAGATACTTGCTACGGATACATTTTCTGATTTCACCAGATGTTGAGCTACTTTAGCACCGAACCAAAAGAGTATAACCGGCAGAATGAGCATGATTGTCATCAGGAGCGTAAAAATAATCATTGGACCGAGATGAGTTTCAACTCGTAAGAGATTATTGATCCGTTCCCATAACGGAGTCATAGTCAATCCGTGAAAGCTGGTTAATGCCAGCAGGACAATAGCGAGAATAGATTCATCCCACTGAAATTTTGTTTTGTGAAAGAGGTCTGTTCCTACCGGACGTATGTTGATCCCAATATTATCATGTGGGCATGAGCGCACGCATTCCGTACACAATGTACAGTAACTGTTTTCTTCAACTTTACTGGGAAAGAGAAATGTTGGACAACCGGTTGCATTGTCTCTGCCAGTATAACAATCTTTCGTTGTGCACGAGGAGCAAACATCGGTTGACTGTGCTCTTAATTCCAGCGGGCTGAAGAGTGAATATATTCCGCTGATTCGTCCGACCAGACATGCATAGCGACAGAAAGAACGCTTCTCAAAAATTAAAGCTGAAAGAACGGCCATGCTCAACATAACCAGACCGAGTGTAGCTGTCATTGATGGTGATCGGGTTACATCATGTCCAAGTTCAAACCAGGTTAAAATAATAAAGAAGATGATAGCGGGAAAAATATTGCGCGCCCATTTTGGCCACGGTTTGTCAAAGGCGAGTTTTTTAATACGGGAACGTAATGAGAAAGAAGTGACTATTGATGAGATGGCTTCCCATGGACAAATCAGACAAAAGAATTTACCAAACCCAAGAACGATAAAAATGAGTAGAACCCACCACCACGTCCAGGTTAAAACCGTGGCAATATTATTATTTTGATTTCCAAAAAAACCGGCCGCTAGTATAAGCATAAAAAGAAAAACCGAAAGCGACTGTGCGATGAGTGGAAAATAAGATTTTTCAACTAATGCCTTGAGTGGTCGTAAGCGCAAAAGATTGTAATGCCAGTATTTCTTACTGGTTGGCTTCTTCTTTGATTTTACCAGAAGATGCGATACAAGTATGATAAGAACTATTCCCAAAATGACCATCCATGTCGGAATACCTTCCATTACATGAGAATCAGCGTTAGGTAGATTGGCGTCAATGACCATGCCCTGTGTCTGATGAGATGAATGCTTTCCCATCTCATGCATTGGGTGCTTTTCCATCTCATGCATTGGTTGATTTGTCATTTCTGATTGCACTATTTTTGTGAAATTTTATTACTTGAAGAAATTCTTTGTTTGGCCTGATCTTTTCGATCTTTCATGATTCTGGCTTTTCTGGCACCAATGGCTACGATGATAATGAACAAAATTAGTGATATGCCGATCCACTTGCCCCAGTGAATTTTTTGCGATGACAGAGTAAATGGAATTAGACATGTTTGGTCTCCTTCATCGTGTAGTGTGATTCGAAGTGTATATTTTCCGGTATCAGAGAGTTCCCTGTGGATAGAATAGATGTTTTCCAGTTCTGCTGTAGGGAAATAACTGGAGTGAACGACTTCATTTCTATCAAGAATTTCCAGTGTTGTTCGTCCTTGGTATACTTTGTTATTAAGCAGGTTAAATATAACGAGGAAGAGTCGGACATTGTCGGGTTGTTCGACCTTTTCCCGATTTATACCTTGAAAGTCGTAGACAACCAGAGAAAATTCATAATTACCACTTTGACCTAGAAATTCTTCTTCAGGAATTTGTGGATAGTTTTCAAAATAATTATAATGGGGCAGTCCCTTGAAATGATGTGCCATGAGCATTTCAGTACCCGCAAGAGTAATGATTAAAATAAATATTATGCTTCGGGCTTTCATTTTTTTGTAATTCTTTTTCCTATGGATAAACAATTTGTTGGACAAATGACCAGACATTCTCCGCACATCGAACAGTCAACTGTTTCATCCATTTTTGGACTGACTTTCATGGGACAAACGTCGATGCAGCTTTGACAAGATGTAAGGCATTGTGAAGCATCCCTGCGAATTGAGAAATAAGATTTTCGTCCGATGAATCCAAGTAAACGGCCGGTTGGACAAACATAACGACAGGAAAACTGTTTTCCCAAACAGAGATCTAATAGCGAGAAAACTATTATTGCCCCCAGGGCGACTGACAATGTGCCATATGCGATACCGTGAAAAATAGTTTGACCAACGGCGAAATAAGGAAGCAATAAACTCCAAATGCCATGACCGAGCCATACCGCTGCTCCCAAGCCACCGAAAAGTACACCCCAAGCAAATCCACGGTTGATCGAGATGTCCGGAAAATAAAAGAATTTTTCGAGTAATCGCCGTAACCGTGCGATGCTGAAGAATAGCAGAGATGCCAGACAAATGTAAGAGCAAAATACCCGACCGAATAAGAGTGCCAAGGTGAGCGGCACTATCAACCCAAGAGCAAACCCAACGCCCCAACGATGATCTTTGGCCAGAACAGAAAGGGCAGCTACCGGATCGGTGAAGGGAATGCCCATGATACGGATCGACCAGGTCATGCCGCCATTGGTTTGTGCCATTTTACCGGGTTCGCCAAAAAGAGAAAAGAAGGCATCGGTGGCTTCATAAAGCTGACGCGTTGTTTTGCCCGAGCTCAGTTCCACCAAACGCGGATTATTATAAGCTACTTTAAGGTTATGATATTCGGTTAGCAGGGCTAACGCACAAAGTAACAGAACCACAGAGACCCGGGTGAAAATAGATATAATTAATAATGTTTTTCCCGATCGCACTTTTTAAGTTTAGAATTGAGGTACCAAACTGAGCAATAAAAAATGTTGTATCAATGCTTAAGTTCAATCTGTGATTAAAAAACTTAAAAGCAAATGGGCTTCTGAAGAATCATAAATAAAAATCCTGATATTTGAAATTTCAGAGCTAACGATAGTCATAGAAAAAGAAATTTTCTCGCAAAGACGCTAAGAACGCCAAGAAAATTAAAGTCTGATATATTCAGCAAGGAATATAATAAAGGAATATTAATCTCGTGCAGAGTTTTAATTTATCAGAATTTGGAAGAGCTTTCTATAATTCAAATTTCCATTCACCCCATCTCCCATTCTCCAACTCTCATCCTAAATCCGTGGCTAAAATAAAATCTTAAGAACAAAAAAACCTGCAATCGAAATTACAGGGTTTTTTAATGTCGTTACTTATAAAAGTTTCGATTCAATTATTCTTTGGCCGGGATTTACTTCCGGGACGGCGGCGATAGTAGGCGAGGCCGATAGCGCCGAGTCCGAGAGCGGCGGCGTATTCGGAAGGTTCCGGAACCGCAGTCACAGTGATACTGGTTACGCCGGAGTCGTCGTCAAAGAAGCCATTGAGGTAAGTCAAAGTTTTAGTCGCAGCGACCCAAGAAACATTTAGGAAACCTAATTCACCGTCCCCGTTCTTGAAGCCGATAGCGCCATTTAGGCGGTCAGTAACCCAAGGGAAGACATTGATAGCATATGTTAGATAACCGTTACCAGAACTCGAACCATTCCCAGTAACGGAAGACCCGACAGGATAATATCTAAGAGTGTTGTTTGAGTTAAAAACCCTGGCTCCATTATAACCTTGGACCATCACACGATCACCCAAGGTAAACGTATTACCATTGAATATAAGTCTATCGTTGACATCTGACGATTGAGTCAGATATAAGCTGTAGGTAGTGCCTAATGTGCCCCCGCCACCACCCACAGACGTTTGGTTAAAAATACCGCTGACGTCAAGATTCTGTAGGACAGCAGAGCAAATCGCCGTTTGTCCCAAGACTCCTGACAAGACTGCCAGACTCTGTGACCCCAGCGCATATTTCTGTAATCTGTTTTTTATCGGTTGCCGTTGTTTTGTCACATTGGTTCTTTTTACTATATTCGTTTTCATATTTATATACTTTTCTATTTTATTGTTAATTATATTTACCCCGTGCAAACTGCACATGCGGTTTTTAAATTACATTACTTATAAAAGTTTCGATTCAATTATTCTTTGGCCGGGATTTATTTCCGGGACGTCGCCGGTAGGCAGCGAGGCCGAGAGCACCGAGTCCGAGAAGTGCGGCGTATTTGGAAGGTTCGGGGACACCGACAGCAGTCACAGTGATCGGAGTAGATGCCGTCGATTCAAATTTGCCTCCTAAAATGGTTAAAGTTTTTGCAGATACATCCCAGTTAACATTTATAAATCCAAATTGATTGTCGCCAGTTTTAAATCCGAACGCGCCCGTTTGATCAGACGTCCATACGTCTTGCGCCCCACCATTATTCTTATTGTAGATATATCCGGTAGTACCACCAGTGTTCAGTGAGCCGTCAACGATTTGGCCAACGGCATAGAGATGGAGGGATGAAGGAAAGCCGCCTTCATCGGATGAAAATGAAAATGCCCCGCGCGCCGCACCGACCCGTAAACGTTCGTTTGAAAAAAATTGATCACCAAGGAACAAGAGATAATCATCAAGATCAGAAGTGGACGAATCGAGGTAGTAGCGGATAAAGTTGCCACCGGACCCACCCCCGCCAGCCACGAATGTATCACCAATATTAGGCCCATCCAGATTAAGATTGATAACGGCAGCAGAGCATATCGCCGTTTGTCCCAAGACTCCTGACAAGACTGCCAGACTCTGTGAACCCAGCGCATATTTCTGCAATCTGTTTTTTATCGGTAGCCGTTGTTTTGATCCATTGGTTCTTTTTACTATATTCGTTTTCATATTTATATACCTTTCTATTTTATTGTTAGCTATATTTAATCCCGTGCAAACTGCCCATGCGGTTTTTAAAAATATTATAGTAACATTTTTCCCAAAAATTATCTATCAGGGCATCCCCCCATTTTATTGTAGGGGCAAACCTTACACCGGTTGTCGATGATATGTTTGGAAGAGCTTTCTTAAAAAAAATCCGTGTTCAATCCGCGTTTAATCCGTGGCTAAAAAACTTAAAAGCAAATGGGCTTCTAAAGAATCATAAATATAAATCCTGATATTTGAAATTTCAGAGCTAACGATAGTCATAGAAAAAGAAATTTTCTCGCAAAGACGCTAAGAACGCAAAGAAAATTAAAGTCTGACATATTCAGCAAGGAATATAATAAAGGAATATAATAAAGGAATATAATAAAGGAATATTAATCTCGTGCAGAGTTTTAATTTATCAGAATTTGAAAGAGCTTTCTATAATTCAAATTTCCATTCACCCCATCTCCCATTCTCCAACTCTCATCCTAAATCCGTGGCTAAAATAAAATCTTTAAAACAAAAAAAACTGCAATCGAAATTAAGGGGTTTTTTAATGTCGTTACTTATAAAAGTTTCGATTCAATTATTCTTTGGCCGGGTTTTATTTCCTGAACGACGGCGATAGTATGCCAGACCGAGTGCGCCGAGTCCGAGAGCGGCGGCGTATTCGGAAGGTTCGGGAACGGCAGTCACCGTGATCCCAGTAGAAGCCGTAGATTCATATTTACCGCCCAATATAGTTAATGTTTTAGCTGATACATCCCAAGAGATATTGATGAAAGCAAATTGATTGTCGCCAGTTTTGAATCCGATAGCGCCAGTGTGGTCAACAGTCCAGTCATCTTGAGGTCCCCCAAAATCCCCATTATAAACATAACCAGCACCGCTACCTTCATTCAACGACCCGTCCACGGTAGAGCCTATTGAATAAAAGTGGGCAGACCGAGGGAGTGCGGAGTCAGAGGAAAAGACCGTCGCAACGATACCAAACACAAGAACTGATCCATTCATACTGGGAGTGCCGGCAAAATATATTTTGTCAGTCTGGTCGACGCTTGAGGCGTCAAGGTTATAAATAACGCTATTACCACCAGTTCCTCCTCCTCCTGCGATAAATGTTTCACCAACATTAGGACCGTCCAGAGTAAGATTTACTGTGACTGCAGAGCTTATCGCCGTTTGTCCCAAGACACCAGACAACACCGCCAGACTCTGTGATCCCAGCACATATTTCTTTAATTTGTTCATTATCGTTTTTCGTTGTTTTGTCACATTGGTACTTTTTACTATATTCGTTTTCATATTTATATACCTTTCTATTTTATTGTTAATTATATTTAACCCCGTGCAAACTGCCCATGCGGTTAAAAAAAATTATAATAGCATTTTTCCAAAAAATTATCTATCAAGGCATCCCCCATTTTGTTGTAGGGGCAAACCTTGCACCGGTTGTCGATGATATGTTTGGAAGAGCTTTCTTAAAAAAAATCCGTGTTCAATCCGCGTTTAATCCGTGGCTAAAATATTATTGCTTAAGAATTAGGTGGAACGTGTCCCGATATTAATCGAGGACGCGTTTTCGTACGTATAGCAAAATCGTTCGTCAAACACTTAGCACGTTAGGGATAACGCGCTGCACCAGAAATTTGCCACAACCAGTCCTTTATTTGATGACTGTGTACTAAGTTAGGTTGGGGATGACTCGAATAGCTTGAGGCATGTGTACGCAAGCTTGCTCACAAAGGCCGCAGCCAACACAATGTTCAGCATGCACGTGAGGCTGTTCATATAATCCAAGCGTTATGGCTTTGCCGGGAAGTGGGCATGCATGGTAACAGACTCCACATGTTCGACCGGCGAATGAGTAACATAAGTCTTCAGCCACATAAGCAGTTCCCATGCTAACTGCACGAATACCTTCTTCAGTTGGTTCCAGTTTTTTTAATGCATCGGTCGGACAGACTTGCGTGCAAGCCATACAGAGTATACAGGCTTGGGCACGCGCATTGATTTTGGGAGTGGCAAGGTTTTCAATTCCACCTTCGAGTCCATACAAGGTAATACATTTATTGGGGCAAACGTTAGCACATTGTCCGCAACCAATACAGGCATCGAGAAATTCTTTTTCAGGTTTTGCTCCGGGTGGTCGCAGAAACTTCTTAAAGCGAGAACCCTTAGGCAGTTTTTCTAACAGTGGAAGTAAAAAGGGAAGAAGTGCGCCGACAAAAAACATTTTTATAAATGCCCGTCGTTTTAATAGTGACACTTTCCATGATTGCTTCATTTTAATTTGGAGTTTAGTATAAAGTTATTACCTTAAAAAAAATTTGTCGCTGTTGACTTAAATACCATATTGAATTAGAATATTCAACAATATACCTTTTTTTTCTCAATTAAAACATTTCGTCATGCTTGCAAAACCAATAGTACGGTTAGCTGTTAATGCTATTACTTTTGTTTTTAGTTTAATTGTTAACGTTATCGTTATCTCAATTTTTTATGAATTTCAGTCTACTGGGTTTGCTGAAAAAATAGCAAAGGATTCAAGTTCAGCTGTACCTTTGGTTGTTACACAAAATACACATTCAGGTGAATTGCATTCAACAGTTATTGATAATAAACAATCCAGAAAAGGTGAGACGTTATATAATATTCATTGTGTCGCATGCCATCAGGTTGAGGCCAAAGGTAAAGTCGGTTTTGCACCCAGTATACGCAATCGAGACTTTCTCGCAATTTCCTCCGATGATTTTATCAGGCAGACAGTTCTGGCCGGTCGGCCCGGAACTGCGATGCCGGCTCGCCCGGATCTAAAAGCAGAAGACATAAATGCAATTATTGCTTATTTGCGATCATTACCATTTGCCAATAAAGTAGAGATAGAAGTAAATCCCAACAAAAAATATCAAGGTGATTCAGTTGCAGGTGAAAGAACTTACATCACTTACTGTGCTTCTTGTCATGGTGATAAGGGAATTGGATATAGTGCAGGAGGCTCCGGGCCGAGTATTGGTTTACCCGGATTTTTAAATGTGGCATCAGATGACTATATTTTTCAAACTGTTAAGCTCGGTCGTGTCGGCACTCCGATGAGATCATTCATGGGGCCGGAAGGAATTGCAAATCTTTCAGAAAATGAAGTTGCGAATGTGATTACCTACTTGAGAAGTCTACAGTCAGAACCAAAAGAAGCTACAGAGACTACTGTACAAATTGGTGACCCATTGAAGGGAAACGAACAATTTAATATTAATTGTGCAGCGTGCCACCAGAGTGGCGGAGTTGGTAAGGTCGGATTTGCACCGAGTATTCGCAACCGTGATTTTCTAGCGATTGCTTCCGATAGATTTATTAAACAAACTATTCGAGAGGGGCGTCCGGGTACTACGATGGTTGGAAGACCCGATCTTTCGGATAAGGCAGTAGAGGATATTATTGCTTATCTAAGAGCATTGCCGAGAAAGAACATAAATATAGATGTCGATCCTCAGAAAGTCTTTTTTGGTAATCTCATTGATGGAAAACATAAGTTTACCAATTATTGTGCTTCATGTCATGGTGATGAAGGAAAAGGTTACTCGGCCGGAGGCTCAGGTCCGGGTATTGGACTCCACGGATTTTTAAATGCGGCTTCTGATGACTACATTTTCCAAACTGTTAAACGTGGAAGAATTGGAACAGCTATGAAACCTTTTATGGGGGCAGAGGGCATTGCAAATTTAGCTAAAGATGATGTTCATGATATCATAGTATATTTACGAAGTTTAAATCAAAAATAGATTTCCCGAAACTGATAAAATTAATAATATAAAAAATACAGATGAAAAGACGAACATTTATAAAATGCACTGCAGCTACTGCAGCTTTGACCGGAGTGAATAAGACTGGGTGGGCAGTTCCTAAACCAAATAATGCATTCCCATTAGAAAAGAATGAGGCAGCAACTGATCTTCTTGCGGCTTGTCCATACTGTGGTGTGGGTTGTGGCACCATTATAAAAACCCAAAATGGGCGAATTACCAATATCGTACCTGACAAGGATCATCCAACCAACAAAGGACTTCAATGTATCAAAGGTCTGACTTCGGCTGAAGCAATTTATGTAAACCGTTTAAACAAGCCTTTGATTCGAAAAGATATGTCTGATCCGCTACGGGGCAAAGTCTCTAAGACTAAAGGATCGTTTGCTCCTCACTTATTTCGTGAAGCAAGCTGGGAAGAAGCTGAAGAAATTGTTGCTGAGCAAATTGCTGAAATCGTGAAAGAGGTCGGCGGTAATGCTGTAGGTCTTTATGGTTCCGGACAACTCCCACTCGAAGGGCAATATCTGGAGAATATTTTCATGAAAGGTGTCATCGGATCCAATACTATAGAAGCCAATGCTCGCATGTGTATGACTTCGGCGGTAACCGGTTATTTTAAATCTTTGGGTTCCGATACGCCGCCTACCTGTTATGACGATATTGAACTTGCAGATATGATCACATTTTGGGGACATAACGCTCGGGGTGCTCACCCTATTCTCTATTGGCGAGTAGGTGACTATAAATCAAAGAATAACATCCCAACACTGGTTGTTGATCCAAGGCGAACAGGAACTGTTAAAGGCCTGGAGGACATTAATGCTTCGAATAGCTTTCACTTCCCCACAATTAATGGAGATATCTCCATCCACAATGCGTTGGCTTACGCTATTATGGAAAAACATCCCGATGCGGTAGCTTGGGATTTTCTGAAAAACCATTCTACAGGATGGAAGAAGTACGTTGATGAAGTTAAAAAAGGTTATAATCCGAAACAGGTTGAAAATATTACCAAGATTCCCGCAGAGGAAATATACAAAGTGGCCAAAGTCTGGGCCGATGCCAGTATCAAAGGACGCAAAAGAGGCACCGGAGGTGTTCTATCCATTTGGGGAATCGGTTACAACCAGCATCTGCATGGTCAACATAATACCATGGGCTTGGTCAACCTTATGGCTTTGACCGGTAATATTGGACGACCCGGATGTGGTCCTCATTCACAAACCGGTCAACCCAACGCTATGGGCGAACGTCTTACAGGCGGACTCACCGGACGCCTCCCTTTTAATATCGGATTAAAAGATGCTAAACACCGGGCTTGGTGTGCTGAACAGTGGGGTATACCACAGGAGCGTCTCGATAAAACAGCCGAACTCACCAATACCGGCATGGCCGTCGGTATGATGGAGCGCGCCCTCAAGGGTGAAGTGAAAGCGATGTTTCTAATTTACGCCACACATATTGATCTACCGGACTCGTACAACCTCGTCCGTCCGGCTCTGACCAAAATGTTTACAGTGGCTCAGGAAATTTACAAAGATGCGCCCAACAATCTTTACGCCGATGTGATATTGCCCGCAGCAACCTGGGGCGAATGGGTAGGAGGTGTTTATGTCCAATCTGAAAGACGTCTTTTTGTTACTGATGGTACGGCCAATCCGGTTAAAGGTTGTCGCCCTGATATGGACATGGTTATTGATAAAGGAAAATTGATAGCAGAAAAACTTGGCTTGGATGCCGAAAAAATATTTCCTTACCAAAGGAAAGAAAACGGTTTTTATGACCCGGAAGAAGTCTTTCGTGATTTCATTAAAGCATCAAAAGGAACGGATGCCGATCTCATGGGCATATTGGAGGTTGAAAAAGAAACTGGTAAATCTCCCTATCAACAAATTCGCGAACTCCGTGGTATCCAGTGGCCGGCGCCAACTGCAGCCATTGCCAAAGCAGGCGGTACCAAACGGCGTTATATGGCACAAGAAGAATATTGGCCCGGAAAACCATATGGTGAATTTCGCCATGCTGATGGCAAACTGCATATTCATATGTGTCATCAGGACTACAGTCAATATAAAGAAATTACTGATGAGCTATCGAGGGCAGGAACCGAACCGGGTTATTACATGATTGACCACTATGATACTTTAATTAAAGCACGTGATGCGGGTCTTACTCCGGAGTTACCTAATTTCGCAGAGTTGGGGAAAAAAATTGGAGAATGTCCGCAAAACAAGTATCCATTCTGGTGGGCTACAGGTGTCGTATACGAACATTTCCATACTGCAAAAACTATTCGGGCTGGAACTACAAAAAAACTTGTACCGGAAATGTATGTCGAAATGCATCCGGATGATGCAAGTGAACTCGGTGTTAAAGATGGTCAATGGGTCAAAATAACTACTCGGCGTGGAAGTTTGGAGGCCAGGGTATCGATTGGGCTGGACTCGGTTGTGAAACCGGCCCGAAATACGGTACCCAAAGGGTTTTTGTTCAGTCCCTGGAATTTATCAGTGGCCGACTCTGCCGATCCAAAGAAAAATAAATGGTTAGCCAATGGTACTACTCACCGTGCTTTTGATCCTGTGTCCGGTCAGGCCGACTTTAAAAAATGTGCTGCCCGAGTGGAAATAATTTAAGCCGTATGGCAGCATTTTAATTTAAATCCACATTTTAAAACATACTCAATAAAGTTATTCTTATATTTTTTCTTCTTTTAATCAGTTAGGTTGCTGTTTATATTTATTATATGGATAATTATATTAATGAATATGGTAAAGTGTTTGTAGGTAATAGGGATGATATATTTGAAAGAGTATTGGATGAAATCCTCGAATTGGAATCCAACAAAAATCAAAAAAACATAGTTGGATTAACCGGCGGTTCGACACCCAAAGCTTTTTATCAATGGGTTGATGAAAGCACAAATAAAACAAACCCTTTTTTAAAACAAATTTATTGGGGGACAAGTGATGAGAGATTTGTCCCATTAACAGATGATGAAAGTAATTTTGGCAATGCCGATCGAATGTTTTTAACACCCAGAGAAATTTCTTTAGATCATAAATTACCATGGCCTATTAGCAACGATCCTGTAGCTACAGCTAAGAAATTTAATGATAATTGGAACAGTAGATTTGATGCTGATAAATGTTTTGATCTCTGTTTCCTTGGTATAGGAGACGATTGTCATACCGCTTCAATTTTTCCTGGAAGTCCACTTATTAATTCAGATATAAATACTAATTTTACGTCTGTTGATGTTGATGGAAAAGGATGGCGACTGACAATTACACCTAGTGGTCTTAATCGTTGCAAAAAAATTATTGTATTAGTAATTGGAATCGGTAAATCTGATGCCATTAAAAAAGTCTTTGAAAATCCATATGACCCTGAAAATATACCAATCCAAGTTTTGAAAAATACAAAGAGTGAAATTCATTGGTACCTGGACTTTGATGCATCATCTAAACTAACCCTTAAATGATTGATCGTCGTACATTACTGCTTCGTAGCAATCGTGCATTAGGCTCAAGCCTTCTTGAAAATAATTTGATTTCTATTGAAGATTTGGAATTTGCCAACAAAAAGTTACTTGAGATTATCCAAGCTGGAGATTTTAAACAGGCCAGTATACTCAATATTCTAGCTTTTGAGATGAAGAAAATCGAAGAAGCGGTACTTATTGATTTTATTATGGAAAATGATGGAGTAGGGCTCATTGATCTGAAAAATTATGATGTGACAAAGGGTGTCGGTGCAACTCTGGATTATAATATGTGCTGGGCTACATGGACATTGCCATTTAACTTTATTGATAATATTTATTTTGTAGCAACTTCTTACTACTTAAGTTTGCCCGTGAGAAAATATTGGACACTTGTTTTAGGTGAAAATATTATTTGGTATGCTATAAATATCTCTAGTTTATCTGAAGCTCTGGAGAGATTGGGTAACACTGAATCTGAATAAAATCTATTTTCATTAGTTGGACATTCTATCTAATGGGCGAGTCAAAGATATATTACTTTATTATTTAGAGAGTTCTTCAAATACGTTTATATTTAATTCGAATGCCAGAATTGCTTCTTCTGTGATTTCATTTTTTTGGATATCATTAAAATCTAATTTATCTAACGCGGAACGATAGTTCTCCTTAAAAGCACTGATGTTTTCAATTTCATCAAAATTATAAAATGCGGTACCCAAATTAGTTTCTAAATTAAATGATTTTTTGATTACATTTTTCAAAATTTGACCACCGGATAAATCTCCTAAATAACGTACGTAACTGTGAGCGATCAGCAATTCAGGTTTTTCAACTGAAATTGTTTTAAATCGGTTAACGTATTTTGCTGTCGCATGGCTTTGAATCATTTCATTAATTTTGAAACCTTTTGCATAAAACTCTAAATCAACCAATATTAAAGGTTTTCGTATTAACTCCTTAAAATAAATTGGCTCAATAAATTGATTTGTCCGATTTAAATGTAACTCTATTTCCAAAACATCATAAATAAAATAAAGCGCTATTAGCAACTTCTTGTAACTCTCAATATCTATGGTTCCTCTAAAAAATCTTTGAATGAACTCGACTTTTTCCGCTTTAAAATGAACATTCTTGGTCTCTTCTCTTAAATATTCCGAGAGTTTTTTTGATATCATGATTATTTATATTAGATTTCAATTGATGTTTTCAATTCCGTTTATATTGTTACTTTCTTAAATAAATTCAAAAAATGTCAAAGAAGATTCTTATATTGGATGATGATGAAAACTTCAACAGCTTGTTGACAGATGTCTTTACACAAGCGGATTACGACGTCCATTCAGTGACTGATCCACGAATGGCGCTTGAAACCTTTAAAACTGACCAATTTAACTTGGTCGTAACAGATCATAGAATGCCTAATATGACAGGTGCTGAATTTGTTCGCAAAATTAAGGGTATTCGAAAAGAAGTTCCAGTTGTGATGGTTTCCGGATATCTGGATGATATTACTATTAGAGGACTAATTCAAGATGGAGTAGACGGGATTTTTATTAAACCTTTAAATATCATCCAACTACTCAAAAAGACATCCGCACTCATTGGTAAAAGTGAGGAACTTGCTCGCAATGACAAAGTTGATACAAAAGCGGTAGATGGGCAAGTGGGGCAATCTACAGGGTTTCAAGATTATAAACATAACCTGTCTTTCGAATTTAATTCCTATCCATGTAGTGCGGGTACATCTAGATCATTTGCACAAAAACTTTATGGATTTAGAGATTTTAAATCAACACTGATATTATTTGGTGAGCGCGGATTACATTTTGATCTAATTTGTAAAGACTTATGTGGGTTTTCTGATCAAATAAAAGAAGAGCTAATCGTCCTTGACCACAAAAATTTCGATAAAGCAGCAATCGTTAATCGAATTATGGAAAAGATTGAGAATGGAGTTGAGCGAGTAACTCTTGTTGCTATGGAAACTCCGAAACTCACTTTGGAAGAGAAGGAAATCATATTTGCTTTAGCTAGAAGTGAACCGCCATTTGATGGGATTAAAATTTTATCTCGATATGTGTTTTGTCTGAGCGAAGATCTAGATTCACTTTATGATAAAGGTGAATTGGATGAAAATCTATATGTTTTTTTAGGAAACGCTGAAATTGAAGTTCCACCCCTTCGTGAGTGTGCTAACGACATTCCTGTTATGGCACAAAGAATTGTCATCGATGAATGTAATGATCAGAAAAGAAAAGTAGCTTTAATTGATGAGGAAGGTAAACTGTTATTGAAAGACCAGCACTTCGAGCGCAACTATACGCAATTGTCTCAAATAATGAAAACTGCCTTAACACTCTGTGAGGGCTCGTCTATCATTACAACTGAAATCTTGAAACAAGCAATTGATTTTAAAGGACTCAATCAGTCAAAATATAATTTTCAGTCATTAAAAGATTACTTGAAAGAATCCAAAAACGAAATAATTAAGGCTGTACTAACACTGAGTGATGATGATAAAGATAAGGCAGCTAGAACGCTAGGTGTGAGTCCTTCATTAATAAAAACGATAGACCTTTCAAAAACGGCTGCAGCGAGTTAATAAATTATTTGCTATTTTATTTCGTTTACTTTGTGTAATCATTTGTTATGCCAATCTACGAATATTATTGTCCAAATAATAATTGTTTTTATTCATTTTTTGCAAAATCCTCATCATTGCGAAATAAAATTCCTCGTTGTCCAGATGATCCTGAATTTAAAATGGAGAAAGCATTATCCAGTTTTTCTGTAACTGGAATTTCGAAAAAAAACGAAAATACAGGAATAGGCAATACTGAAAGTCTGGATGATCCCAAAATGTTGGCGGCAATGGCCGAGCTCGATAAAGAAATGGCCTGTATGGATGGTGAAAATCCTGACCCAAAATCTATGGGACGTTTGATGAGAAAAATGTCTGATATTTCCGGGCAAAAGATGCCACCTGAAATGGAAGAGATGATGAGTCGTCTAGAAGCTGGTGCTGATCCTGATAGTTTAGAAGAGGAGTATGGAGACATTCTTGATGATGAATCATTAATTGGAAATAACAACGAAGAATTAAATATTTCAGATAAAGAAATTGCGATTAAGTCAGCTTTGAGAGCTCATCAAAAAAAAGAACCCAGACGTGATCCAAATCTATATGATTTCGAAGATTATATCTAGATAGATTAATAATCGATAGCCGATAGCTAATCGCCAAAAAGTTTTCAAATGCTATCTGCCATATCAACATTCCATAAACTGCCTGCATTTTCTAACTGCCGTCTTCCATTTGCTGATTAGCGATTGGCAACATTCCATAAACTACCTGCATTTTTGAATGCTATCTGCTATCTACCATTTGCTATTGGTTATTATCCCCAGAGCTATTTCTAACCTTACTTTTCAAGTTGCCAGCTTCCTATTGCTATCTGCCATAGCAACATTCCATTAGTTATCTATATTTCAATTGCTATCTGCTATTGGCCATCTGCTATTGGCTATTATTCCCAGAGCTATTTCTAACTTTATTTTTTTCATCTTCCATTTCCTCTGTCAAACGAATCTTCTCCTGTTTTAACTGCTCCATGATTAGACCTACTTCTTCCATCTCATGTTTACTTTGAGCATCCTGTAACTGCTTTTGCAAAAAAACCTCACGTTCGGCTATCTTTGCTGTCCACTTAGAATCGATATCAGCCAGCTCCTTTTTTTGAGAATCAGTTAATTTTACAACAGAATCTGGATCTTCTGTATTGAGTCTTTCCATCGCAAGTTCGTAAGCACTTTTCATAGCTATCAAGTATTATTAATAAATTTTAATTTGAAAAGAAATTATCAAAATTATTTTTCTGCATCAGGTAACTTTTCCGGTTGTGTGAGTCGAAATGCAATCATCAAAGTTATAATTAAAATTATTGAACCCGTTCCATAAGAATACCTGGAACCGGCCCACCAAAAGATAACCGCCGCCATTAAAGGCCCAATTGCTCTGGCAAATGATCCAGCTGCTCGAAAAATCCCTAAATATTTTCCCTGTTCTTGATCTGTCGTATAGAGTGAAACGAGTGATGTCAGAGTAGGGCTGGATAATCCAATGCCAATTCCCATAAGAGTTAAACCAATATAAAAAATTATTGTACTACTTGCTATTGCTAAAAATAGAAAGGCGACAATACCGCTTGATACTCCTATTATTGCTAGTATTTTTTCACCAATTTTTTGGGTGAACTTTCGGACAAAATATCCTTGGACAAATATTAAAACAAATCCAACATATAAAAATATCACCATCATTTTAGAAGGAGAATACTCCAGGCGTTCAACAGCTAAAAAAGTTAAGGTAAACTCCATACCGCTAAATGAGAAAATAAAAATAAAATAAACCAACGTAGCAATTTTAACAGAGTTGTTATCAATGCATAATAATGATGCTAGCCGATTAGTTTTAACAGCTGCAATTTCCTCTCTTTTTTCAGATGGTAATGTTTCATCAAATCTGGTTGCTACCCAAATTAAGTTCAAAATGGCCAACCCGAAAGCGATTATAGCCGGTGTCGAAAAAGGGTTAATGCCAAATTTTGATAAGTTTGGCCAGTAACTGATTAAATTTAGTATAGACGATAACCCGCCGATTGCCGGACCAACTATAAATCCCAAGCCAAATGCCACTCCTATAATCGCCATGCCTTTCGAACGTTTTTCTTTCGGCGTTATATCAGCTACGACTGCAGTTCCAACTGCAAGGTTACCGGCCATTACACCACCCAAAAAACGAGAGAGAATTAAAAGCCAGAATGAAGAACTAACTACCCAAAATAAATAACTCACTGCAGTACCGGCGATGGTGAAAAGTAAAATCGGCCTTCTGCCATAACGATCTGACAACCGACCCCATATCGGTGAGAATATGAATTGCAGCAAACTGTAAAGCGATCCGAGAATTCCACCAAATAACACTGATGTTTGAAATTGTGCTGATAACCCCATGTCGGGAGTGATTCGTCCAAGAAATTCAATTAAAATTCCTAGAAAACTATCACTTCCTTCTCTGGGAAGATAGTAATTTAGCATTGCCGGAAAGAGCGGAAAAATTATAGAGAACCCAACTAGATCGATAAATATTGTCAGGAAAATTACTTTTAACTGTTTAGGGCCTTTTTTATCCAAGTCTGACATGTTGAGCTGCAGTTTATTTAATTAATCAGATGAAATTAACACTTAGTTGGTAGTTTGCCCAAAACGTTTTTTAAGAGCGTTTGCAACATTATCAGGAACATATTTCGATATTTTCTCTGTTGAATATTGTGCAACCTGTTTGATTAATCGTGAACTGATAAATATATAATCCTGTTTTGGCATAAAGAAAATTGTTTCTAATTCCGGATCTAAATTTCTATTCATTTGAGTCATTTCAAACTCAAATTCAAAATCGGATATAGCTCTTAAGCCTCTAACGATTGCCTGGGCTTTATTATCTTTTGCAAAATCTACCAACAATCCATCCAGTACTTTTATTTCAATATTACTTGTTTTATCAATATTTTCAGAAATCAATTGTATCCGTTCTTCCAAACCGAAGAGCGGTTCTTTATTGATACTATGTGCAACGCCAACTATTAATTTATCAAAGATCTTATTCGCACGGATCAAGATATCATTGTGCCCAAAAGTAAATGGATCAAAAGTTCCCGGATAGATTGCTGTTCTCATTTAGGTTGCGGTGAAAATAATTTGTTAATAGCTTTCTTTATTATTATTAATATCGCGAGCATTATATAGTTTATTAAATTTTTGCAAACACACATACGGTGAACATTAATTTACCAAATATCCTTACACTTTCTAGAATTCCAATATTATTTCTAATCGTTGGTTTACTCTACCTTGACTGGCCTGGAACTGCTACACTCGCATTTCTATTGTTTTTAGTAGCTGCACTAACTGATTGGTTAGACGGCTATATCGCTCGGAAGTTTAAACTTGTTTCAACATTTGGCACATTGATGGATGCCTTAACTGATAAGATTATTAATGTCGGAATACTGATTGCTTTGTTGACAGTTGGAATTATACCCAAGTGGTCAATTATTCTAGTTCTGATGATTCTGAGTCGTGAATTTTTAATCACCGGCTTGCGTCTGATTGCTGCCGGCAAAGGAGTAATTCTTGCGGCTGAGAAGTCAGGAAAAATAAAAACTGTTTTTCAAATTATTGCGTTATCAGTGTTGTTATTTGTGCCCGTGGTGGATAATGAACTGGATGCGATTATTGTTTTTAACCTAAGTGGTATCGCACATTTGCTTTATCAAATTGGTATGGCGTTACTGATAGTCGCTACAGCACTAACCGTTTCATCCGGAATATCTTATATTGTGAAATATTGGGATCTGTTGTCAGAGACGGAAACTCACTTGAAATAGATTATCTCCTGTTATCAAAATTAAAACGCTAGGATTACATGATTAAGTCATATATCTTTCGTGCATTTTGTAGTAATATATTAAGAACTACGAAATGCACTAAATACACGAAAAATGGAATTCTCATTAAATGTTTACACCTAGTTTTAGTTTAACTGAGATACTGATATCGCTTCTTCAATTCTACACTTTTCAGCCTCTGCTACATGAAAATTAATTTTCTCTTCACTCGCTGAATTTCTCTTCAATAGTATTGCTAACTTTACATGAATTTCAGCAGAGAAAATTGGCTTCAGCTGCAAAGCCCGTTCCAATGAGTTAATCGCAAATCCCCATTTTTCTAAACCTTCGTATGCACTAGCTAAGTTTAGATGTGCCAAATGAAAATCCGGCACTAACTTTATCCCTTCCTTCAACCATATTACAGCATCCTCAAATTCATTATCTTTAATTAAGCAATGTCCAATGCCGATGCGGGCGAAGCCGCTTCTCTCATTTGTCTCCAATGCTTTTTTAAAACTTTCAAACGCTTGTTTATTTATTCCCATTTCAGTTTGCACCAAACCGATCTGGCACAATATCATTTCATTATCTTCGTTAGCTTCTCGAGCTTCTTTGAGCAATTCGTAACTTTCTAAATATCGTTTGGACTCGTAAAAAATTTTCCCCAGCAAAAATTTTGCCTGCACAGTTTTCGTTAAATTGTTCAGCAATAATTTAGCATTACTTTCAGAATCTTTAAAATTGCCAACTCTCAGTTGCAATTGTGCTAACAAAAATAACGCATCAAAATCTTCCGGATGATTTTGATGCCATACTGTCAATAGTGGTAGCGCTTGCAGATATGCATTATCTTCCAGTAAACTTTTAATGAGCCACCAGGTTTCATTTTCGCCATTAAGTTTTATTGCGTCGGACTGAATTTCTTTGGCAGGTTCACGACTAGTTTCAATATTATCAACCCAGGCATTTTTAATTACATTCCCACTAATTTTTTCATTCAACGGTAAACCGGCAACTTGCAAAATTGTCGGAGCAATGTCGACAATACTAACTGTTGCTATTATTTCATCTTCTTTCCACAACGGCCCCTGAAGTATGATTATACCGTTTGTTTTATTGCGTTCCCACTGTTCCTGTTCAGACTTTACCCCGAGTATCGGTTGATTGAGCGATTTCCTGATTCCGTGTGACGACACTATTACCACATCTGTATTTGATGGACAGAGTGACAGTAACGTATTTATCATTGTATGGATAAGTTTTAAGGCCTGTCTCCTGACATTGCCAAATCGAATCGGTTCATTCGGTGTAGTTAGATTTTTTATCGATATGTTCTGCAGTGGAAAATGGTAACTCAATCGTTGAATGATTGGTAAATGCAGAGCAATCAGATCAAAACTTTCTTTTTGCATCAAAGCGGTAGTAACGGACTGCTGACTGTAACATTCTGCTAGAATACAACTCAGTTCGATGAGTCGCGCGTCCTTTTCCTCATCAATTTTTTGCCAATTTGATTCAAAAAATTGCATCACATCAGGATCAATTTCTTCCGGACGCATGCGATAATTTGCAAATTCTTGCAAATATTTTTCCGGTTGCATACATCAATAAAAGGTGTAATTGAGTGAGCTCAAGTTGCACCTGTGGTTGAACAAGGCGCGGACTCGGGAGTCGGATTGGCACTCAATTAGCTATTATGCGTTTTGTATTTATCAGGCTTTTCTATCAATTGATTTTTTAAGGGTAAAATTTTAGACACGGTATACTTTGCAAAATCAAATTGGCTGGTATCGATTAAATCTTTTGATGAAATAATCAATCTTGCTGAGTAATTGAAAACGTCAAAGTTATAACTGAGACGATTCTTAGTTACTGGTACAGGCAAAAATAATAATACGATGGAATCAAATTGTCTGAGCAAAATTTTATAGTAACTCATATGATTCATGCAGATTTTTTTGGTAAAATATTATAAGAAAAAATCCTGTGTGTTAATTGATATGGAGGTGCACGTGGGATTTCACTGATGCATTGCATGGCTGTTTTGCAGTAGGGACATTTAGGGGAAGTGGATTTTATTTGAATGGATAACAACTGTTGGCTGAGTAGTGCTTTATGTTTTGCATCAACAAACGTTCCGAGGTATTGCTGAATAAGATTGAAAGATGCTTTAGCTCTATTATGCAAAAATCCATAATACCTGATGCGATGAAAGCGGTGAGGTAAGATGTGTAATAGATAACGTCTAATGAACTCGACACCGGTGATGGTAACTGAAGTGGTGGAATTATTTTCTCGATCTTTGATTTTGAAAGTTACAAACTGATGATCAACGCTAATGATACGCGAGTTAGTGACCGGGCCTTTAAAAAGATAAGTACCCAGATATTTTATGGCATTGAAGCCGTTACCAAAATTTTCAACACTGCAGTTCCATTTAATCTTCCACAGATTTTCGATGGTGGACGAATCGACGAGGTGATGTTTATGCAAGGCATTGAGCATGAGAGTTCGCAGCCGAGAAGCGAAGACATCTGCATGAACGAGCCAACCTTTTTTACTGGTCTTTTTAATTTTACCCGAACAGGTGATACCGACAGCCGGAACAACTATCCCGGATTATGCATTAGGCCATATGTTTAGCTTGTAAATGTAAGGATAAAGGAGCGTATAAGAATACGTGACTGCAAGCCTGAAGTTTGCACACTTAACATATGGACAAAACGTTATTCAAACTATTTCTATTCTCATTTTCTATTGCTTTGCATTAGAAAATATATCTGACAAAAATTTAATAAAAAATTTGAATAACGTGTTGCAGAATATAGGGAAAAATGGATGTGCGGATGGATAAGCATACTTTGCTGCCAACTTTGAAAAACACCAAAAAACCCGGGCTTAACACCGGCATGTTTAGGGTCTTTGAGAATATCCTTAATCGAAGACGAAGCGGTTTTAAAGAAGAGACGGTAAAACTGATCAGGAGCGTTATGGCAAAGATGATGCAGTTGACAAGGCAAAGTAAAAGTGATCATAAAATAATCAACGGGCAAAGTTTTTGCAATATTATCACCGACCCAATGCTGAGTCTGAGTAGCACCGCATTGAGGACACAAACGGTGATTGCAACTGTGCCAGACAAAATGAGTATGTCGGCAATCAGCACACACAAACTTGTGACCGCCCATAGCCTCGGTGCGGCATTGTAAAATAGATTGAAGCAGCCAACGTTGATTAGGATTAAGCGAATCACCAAATTGATCGAGAAAACTTTTGTAAAAACGCTTAAAAATATCCGAAACACAAAAACGCGGTTGCTGTGTTATGGAACAGCGAGCAGACATAAACTAACCGTTAATGAATAGAATGAGTCAGCGCCTCGATCAGCTTGAGAGTCTCCTGTTCATGATAAGGAACAAGATGAGTATAAATCGTAGTAGTTTCAATACTGTCGTGGCCAAGATAAACTTGAAGTCGACGAATATTAACACCCATAGCCAACAGATGCGTCGCATAACTATGACGCAAAGTATGAATACAGGCCTCTTTATTAATAGCGGCTTTAAGACGAGCTTTACGAAAAGTTGTCTGCAGCGAACCATGCTGCATCGGAACTTGTGCGACTCTCATACGCTCAGCAGTTTGCACCGAATCTCCACAACCCCTACCTGTTTGAGGAAAAAGCCATAACGGATTTTTATGATGTTGCCAATAAAACATCAGGCGATTACCCATCCATTTGGACAAAGGAACATAACGATCCTTTCCTCCTTTGCCGTTGCGAATAACGATGCGATTATTATCACGTTCAATATGGTGAACTTTCAGAGAAACAGCCTCATTGAGACGAAGCCCGCACGTATAAATAAGTTCGAGAGGAACCTTGTAACGCAACAATGAAATACACGAAAAAATACGACGAACCTCTTCCGGAGTCAGGACAATCGGCAAAGATTTTTTGTCACGAACTGAGACAATATCCCACAACTTCCATTTTTTGTCCAACATATCACAGTAAAATCTTTTAGCCGAAGCGATGCTTTGTCGAAGAGTCTTGGGAGCCCAATGTTTTTCGTTCTTCACAAACATGATATAAGAACGCAGTTGATGTTGTGTAACAGCAGCAGGATTCTTGTCGAAATATTCAAAGACCAGACGCATATCCCGATAATAGGCAATGATAGTACGCACAGATAAATCAAGCAGATTTAAATGCTCAGCATACTTATGCGGGTGCAAATAAAAGTGCGGGGTCAGAAAAAAAAGTTGAGAAAAAGCTGTACTTTTGAGACTGGTTCTCAATTAATACAGGCATGAAAAAAAATAAAATAATCCTGAATGAAAAAGAAAATAAATTAATTGAAAAGCTGCGTAAGCAACCGCAGTTATTTGAGCGATTTGAAGCGATAATGCAACTGTCCAGTGAGGATACTGAACAGAGCGTTAAAACAGCTGATCAGGTTGAGGCATTATTAATCGAGGAGGTCAGAAAGTTAGGTAATCAGACCCTGTGTTGTTGGGCAGAAAATGCTGAGGAAAAAATAGCTCAAAAAACAAAGAAGGAATACCCGGAGGTAAAACATCGTGAAAAAAAAAGCTGAAGTGGTGGACAACTTTCGGAGAAATAGTATTAATGGAGCGAATATGGCGAAGTGATACAAAAAGTTATCTACGCGTATTAAGCGGAAGTATCGGAGTGCGAACACGAGGTTGTTCAATAGCACTGGAACGAGTCCTGTGTGATTTTGGATGTGAACATTCATTCGAAAAGGCGGCAGGACGATTGAGCGAACATTACGGATTTGAAATGAGTGCCAGCAGTATTGCCGGTATAACGATAAAGCATGCAAATCAAATCAGGAAAAGTCAAAAACAACGGCTATCACATCACCGGGCATTACCGTCAAAAGGCAAAGAGTGTCTGATTGCTCAAAGTGACGGGACAATGATTCGAGTGGTGCAAACAAACTCAAAAGCCAAGGATCGACGTCGAAGCCGAAAAGTAGAATACAAAGAAGCCCGTTTAAGTGCGGTGCAGGCCAAAGAAAGTGTGCAGACATTTTATCAAGCCGGCTTTGAAAATGTCGATATAACAGGACAGCAATGGTCTTATGCAGCAAAACTAGCAGGCCGGGGGTTAAATACAAAAATGCATATAGTCGGTGACGGAGCACCCTGGATACTACGCCAGTCAAAAGAAGTCTTTGGCAAAGACAGTGATTACTTAATAGATTTTTATCACTTGTGCGAATATCTTCATGAAGCATCCCAGAAGTGTTCAAGCGATCCGAAACGTTGGATGAAGACCCAAAAGAAACGTCTTAAGACAGGCCATTATCGAAAAGTAATTAAAGAGTTGGAAGCGTGCCTTGAACCAGAGAAGATCAAAGAAGAAGAAGCACCTGTGCGAAAAGCATACCGTTACATGACAAATCGAACTGAAAGCCTGAACTACGATAAAGCAATAGCACAAGACTTACCGATTGGATCAGGATTAATAGAAAGTGGACATAAACATGTATTACAAGCCAGATTAAAAATCCCGGGTGCATCATGGAATATAGATAATGCCAATGCAATGGCTGCTGCCAG
>JAJFLR010000117.1 GCA_021772565.1 Opitutales bacterium
AAAAGCACACAAAAAGCGTACTGTCAAGCAAAACAGTAAAAAAGAAACAATATTTACATGGCTACACTTTAGTGCTAAAAAGCACCCAAATTCCAGTGTTTATGCGGGCTAACGACGAATTAGGTACCAAACTTCAGACTAAAAGGCGTAATTGAGTGAGTTTAAATTGTATCAATGGGAAATCAAAAAAGGTCAAACTGCGGATATTATAACTAACTGTCTTAATATTATAAGACTCCGATGCAATGTGACTTTTGCGAAATGCTTTTGGACCACAATTAAATATTATGCCAAACGCTTTGTATGCGGTACATACTATCTATTTCGGTACCGAGTTGAAAACGACATCTACCAATTTATTATGGCAGATGCTAAATAAAATAAATATTAACAATCCGTGTAAATCCGCGGCAATAAAATCTTACATCTTACTCCGCCAAATTTTTAATGGCACTCCGCCTATACACATCAGAAAAATTTGACTGCCACAAAATGTTAACAGCCAGAAAAATGCGCTGTCCATGAAGCCGTAAGAGTGCAGGCCTATTCCCAGCATATTGGTGCCAAACCATGACCAGCTGGTTACAATATTTCCAAATATTGCCAAAACCATTAGACCACGTTGTTTGATCATGCCGCCCCAGCGAGCGTGTAGAATTATTGCATTCCAAATAACGATTAGCAGGGCACCGTTTTCTTTTGGATCCCATCCCCAAAAGCGTCCCCAGGATTGATCGGCCCAGATGCCGCCAAGGATTGTGCCAACTAAACTAAACAGCGTGGCAAAACAGACAATTCCATAAACCATTTTTGATAATGAAAGCGCGGTTTCTTTTGTTAGACTCGGTGTTAACACTCCTCGTAAAATATAAACAACTGCTAAAAATCCGGCCAAAAAAGTTGATGCGTAACCTAAGGTTATGACAACTACATGAGTAGCTAACCAAAAATTACTGTCCAAAACTGCGCGCATCATTTCTAATGTGTCGCCACTCATTGATAGGTGATGGGCGATCAACAGTGTCATGAAACCGATGATAGCCGCAGTAGCACTGCCGATGCCATTGCGATAAAATTTTTCCAGAACAACACCGAGTATAACGGCACCCCAGCCGATAAATATTGCCGATGAATATAAATTTGTTACTGGTGGTCTGCCTTCCAGAAGCATTCTGAAAATTAGACCACCGGTGTGAAAGATTGCCGCGAGAACTAAAATATGAAAAGCTGTGCGTCCAAGAAGTTCAGGCCATTTCAGCCACGAGACGATAGCTACTATAAAAATAATTACGTAAAGCGTCATACATTTATAAAAGGGGGAGAATTGATTGAAGACTGTTTCGTATTTCGCTTTACTGATTTTTCCTTCGGTAATATTGCCGATCTGACCTTTTAATAATTCCAGATTTTGATTGAAGCTTTCCGGGTCGTTATTTCTATAAGCTTCTAACAATTTGGCGTAAGAAAGCACCAGCGGATTGAGATTTCCGGTGTTAAATGAATCCAAAATACTATCACCGATATTCAACCAATCATCGATAGTTTTTTCATTATTTTTGTTCTCATCAATTTCAGGTGGAATCGGTTTAAACAGTGCTGTTTTTTGCAGTGTTAAAAAACGATTCGCATAATTCATTAAATTGAGATAATCCTGTTCGTTGAATTTTTCGTTGGCATTCTTTTTTCGCAACGCCACCATGCCGTTATGAATGTCAGTAGAAAAATTTTCTATCTCCGTAAGAAAGTTGGGTGAATTTTCAATTCTCAGACTATTTTTTAAACGAAAATATAAAGTTAAATTTTGATAGAGCTTGAAAATTTCTCGCTGAAACAATGTTCTGGCCTGTGTCTCAATTTCATTCGCCAAACTTGCTTGCCGTTCTACTTCATTGAAATGAGGTTCTATTTGTTTGTAGGAAAAATATTTTTCTTTGTCTTTTGTCCAGTTGAAAAGTCCAAGCACTTCTGAATTATGGATGACAAAAACTTTTCGTTCATCGGCGATTTCAGGTTTGGTCATTAATTCAAGTAACCACTCGATTGCAGAAAGTTTTTTTCTGTCTTCCAGTCGTAAGTTTTGTTTATTATAAAGAACGAGCAATGAAGTGCGGGCAACGGTGTCTATTGGTTTAATTCTGCCATTGAGCAAGACCGGTAACTCAGAAAACGATTTGATATCGAATTCACTTTTGAATGGCTTTTTGAAAAATGATGAAACCATCCACAATAAAATCAGTGTAGTTATAATTAGAGGAATCTGTTTTTTAATATTCATCGGCTCCTCCTTTTTATAAATACAACCAGGTGCATGGAAAATTGGGTAATCAAACCAATGCTCATTAATGCGCAAGAAATATACGGGATTAACCAGTAAGGATTTTTGACGACCTGTAAAATACTTGTCGTGTCATTGTTGTCAAAGCCCGATTGAAAAAATGTAAAGCCTTCATAGCGCAACGGGTGATTCATGTAAATTAAAACTTCTCGATCTTCATTATGAGCAGGATGAACCAAGTGGACTAAGCTGGAAAAGTTTTTCGGGACATCAGTGCCGGGATAACGATCATGGGTAAAATCAATGAGCTTAACAGTAAATGGTTTGTAGTATCTAGTTTGTCTGAAGCTGATGGCATATTCTTTGCCTTGGTGGACTAATTTTTGTGGAGCTGTAAGGGCATTGGATACCATCCAGACACCGAGCGATTTTCCATCATCTATGAATTCAATGATAGCAGTGACAATATTGCGCTCATTCATTTTTCCGGTAAGTGGAACTTCGATAGCTACCAGATCCAAGCCGACACCATGCGTGACTATTGTTGTTTGATCTCGAGGAATCTGGTTTTTGAAAACTAAATTGGTATTGCCGTAAAACTGATGAACTTTAATTTTAAAAGGTAATTCTTCTCTGTCGATTAGATCATTTTTTTTGAGAACGTTTTCTGGGACAGAGTAAACCTGGTCAAAATCAGAATTGCTTGTGTCGATAATTACAAATTCAGTTTCACGAAAAGCTTCTGAGTAGTTTTTCGTTTGGCCTTCATCAAAAACCAATCTGCTTTCTTTGGAAAATAGTCCGGTGAAGAGCTCGCTTAACAACAATAAAATTAGACCTATGTGAATTAGAAAAATACCGGATTTTTTCCAGGTCATTTTGAAGCGAGAAATATGAGCGGTAATTAAATTGATTAATAAAATTCCACCCAGGCTGTAGCCGCCGGGTAAAACAGGAATGTTCAATTGAGAATTTGGAAAGCTGTAAAAAACAACAAAGCTGTGAAAATATTTTTTTAATACTCCATAAATCCCCAGGTTAACTTGATCGAGCGTGCCGACAAAAATTAAAACCATAGACAAGAACAAACAAACTACGGTTAGTTTGAGTGACGAAAAGAAACGCAAAATATTGATTATAATTTTCACTTGGTAAATGAAACACTTTTTAGAAAATCAATGAATATTGATTTCTGACTTGTGACGATGGAATCTTCACCAGTCATTTTAAAATACCATGCCTCATTATCGATGTGAAAAATTGCGGCTAAAATTCGGGGTTTGAAATTATTGTTGGGTAATGTTTTATCATTTGATAAATTGACTAATGTGAATTCTCCGGAATCAGTCATAATTTTTTCGAGAGAAGTTTCTTCGCTTAAAGAATTCAGTGGGAGAAGTTGGATTTGTCGACGCCAGCGATTGATGTTTGCTAAATCTCCTCCACTGTCACCTCTGAGTGGAACTATCGAAATGTCAGCTTCGAGATTATTTGGGCCGACTGCTTTAAAACTGGCGACCCGCATTGGCGAGTTAGGCTTTAATTGCCAGTTTTCAGGTTTGGTATAATTTATTTTGGCAAAGTTTGTATTTCCAGCTGATTGAGGTGCCGGAGCTTTTGGCGCAGTTTGAGTTTGTTTGCCAGCTATTTTATTTTTCTGATCAACTTTTATTGATTGTATGAATGAATGGAAATTTTTGCGTTGTGAGCTGACGGTATCTTTATCGCCTGAAATTTTAAAAAACCACGATTCAGTTTTAAGATTTAAGATCGCTCCAATTACCTGAGCAAATTTTTGGTTGTCCAAAATTGGTTGTTCACTGCTGAAATCAATGATGAATATTATCGAATTGCCCGTTTGAGTCGTTTTTGTGATTTTTAAAATTTCATCCTCTGAGAGTGGGGGAAGCTGAATTTGCCGTCTCCAGCGATTTACATTAGCCGCAAAACCACCAGCATCACCGGGAAATGAAATGATAGAGATGTCGGCAGATTCACCGGAAGTATTTTTAAAAAGGTAGCTGCCTTTTCTCATGCTGGAAGCCGGTTGGGCAATCCAATCTGCAGGGGCTGTCCAGGTAACTCTATTAATTTGCTGATTTTGAGATGCAACTTTGGGAGTACTTGGAGGTGTGTTGATTCTGTTAACAAAATTAATTTTCTCTTTGGCAATTTGATACGAGGTTACGTCAGTATTATCACATCCAATAATAAATAGTGTGATCAATAGCGATAATCTCAGTAAAACTCTTGAAAATATGTTGCACATAATATAATTGCTCAAATTGGAATACTATAAAGTAATATTATTTCAATGAATTAATTAAAGTTAACGATTGTCAATAATGGTAAATTTATATTACTGAAGGTTGATTAACTAAAATATCTATTTTTTGCTTAAAATTTTGAACATTTAGATTATAGTTAAACTCTTGATTAAAAAAAAATAAATAGTAGTCTTTTATAGTTTATAGTAGAAAAACATGCCTGAGATAACTTTAAAACCGATCAATCAGACGGTCGATGCCCCAGTAAATAAAAATTTACTCGATGTTTTGCTTGAGCAGGATTGCCCTGTTATGATGGCTTGTGGCCGTCAGGGAATTTGCGCAACTTGCCATATATATGTAGAAAAAGGCATGGATAGTATGTCGCCTCTATCTTCGAGGGAGGAAAAAACTTTGGCATTAATTACCGGTGCAAATCAAATTAGCAGACTCAGTTGTCAATGCACAATTATCGGTGATGATCCGGTTGATATTTTGCTGCCTGATGGACTTTATGTTGAATCAATGGCTGACATTGAGGCTTTGGTTGGCAAAAGAACAAACACTCCGATTTTGCATCCAATCGATGGGAGTATATTAATTCAAAAGGGCAAAATCATTACGCGGACGATGATTATGAAATTGTCGGATACGGATTTTGATCCCCATTCTATTCATACGGATTAGGTGATAATTACAAATTACTAATTACAAATTGGCTAGTTGGTGAATGGTGAATGGTGAATGGTGAATGGTGAATGGTGAATGGTGAATGGTGAATGGTGAATGGTGAATGGTGAATGGTGAATGGTGAATGGTGAATGGTGAATGGTGAATGGTGAATTTAGCGGATGCCGTACTGATTCTTTCCTGAAATACAATATTATTTAGTCTGTTTCTAGTTTGTTGGTGAATACAAATTTTAGCGACATGCCTATTACCACCAGCCCGAGCAATAGCATGAATAAGGCTATCGATCCAAGCATTGATATAATTCCTTTATTTATAACAATTAAAAATAATGCAGTTAAGGGCATAATGATCATCAATATTGTCGGCACTAAAACGAAATTGTAGTTTATTTTGTGTGCTTTGAGATAAACCATAAATGTGACTAGCGCTAATGCTGCCATGAGTTGATTGGTGGCGCCAAATAATGGCCATATTGCTTTCCATGCCGATATACCATCAAATGATTGGAAAACGACACATGCGGATAAAATTAAAGTAATTAAGGTAAATGTGTAGCGCGCGGTAACTGTTTTGATATCGAGAAGCTCTTCCATTAAAAATCTGCAAAGTCGTGTGCATGTATCCAGCGTTGTCAGTAAAAATGTGCTTAAAGCAAGAAGTGCAAACTTCTCTCCCAAATCTACCGGAATATGCAGTGCATTCATAAAAACGCCTGTACCCTTGGCAAATATTTGTATCGGACTAAGACCTTCTGCAGTAACTGTTGATAATACTGCCAAACAAGCTAAAGCAAATACCGCCAAGACACCTTCAACTAACATTGCTCCATAGCTGACGCGTTTTATGTCGGTCTCTTTGCTGATTTGTTTGGATGTCGTACCGCTAGCGACAATACTGTGAAAGCCACTACAGGCTCCGCAGGCTACGGTGATGAATAAAATTGGAATGAGCGTGCCGGCTTTTTCGTGATTCCAGCTTTTATAAAATTCAATTTGAATCGGCGCATTGGAAAAAAATAAACCCAATATTCCCAGAAACATCATGGCATATAAAAATGTTGCACTCAGAAAATCTCTCGGCTGCAGCAGAATATTTATCGGTAAAGTTGCAGCAATAAAACAGTAAATCAGGACTATGATTATCCATGCATCTTTAGAGATATTTGTAAGGGGAAACTCATTACCAATAAAAAATCCAATATATGTAAGGGGAACAAAAACTATTATTGCCCACTTAAGCGGTAGTAATTTTCTTGAATTTACAAATCCAAATGCCAGTGCTGTGAAAATAAACCAACCGGATGCTGTTGCGACTTCAGGGGTGCTGGTAAATGTGCTAGCGGTCAAATCGAGAAAAACTACAATCACATATATGAGTGCAAGAATAACAAAAATTAAAAAAAGTTTGCCGATATTTTCCCCGATTAGTTTTCGTGTCGTAACCGTTATTGAATTTCCATTGCTTCTGACCGACATAAAAGAACTGCCAAAATCATGAATGCCGCCAACAAAAATCGATCCGATAATTATCCACAACCAGGTAGGTCCCCACCCAAAATACATTCCCGCTAGAATTGGCCCAACAATTGGTCCGGCGCCAGCTATTGAGGAAAAGTGGTGGCCAAACAATACTGATGCTTTTGTAGGAATATAATCGATACCATCTTGTTGGGTTTCAGAAGGAGTTTTGTTTTTATCATCAATACCACAACGCCTGTCTAAAAAATTTCCATAGAAGCGATAAGCAAAGTAAGCGATCAGGCAACTGATGATGATTAATATTGATAACATATTTTTTTTGGAAATTTAAAAACCACTAATATTCACTAATTTATGATGAATTTTATGTATTTATTAGTGATAATTAGTGTTTATCAGTGGTTAAGAATTATTGTATGAATAACTTCACTAAAATATTAGTGTTAAAAAAATGATAATGACTATAAAAACCAATATTTTAAACGATATATTCTTAATATCAATTTTTGAGTTTTCAGGTTTAACGCCAAATTCTTTTTCTACAAATTCGTTATAATTAAAGTTGTTTTCGGAATCATATCCGGTTGGTAGATCATTACTGTAATCATCGGCTTCCTCTGACCAGCCTGTTTTTTCGTCAGAACCACATTCAGGGCATGCAGGTGAACCAACTTTGACTTCATAGCCACAATTTGGGCAATTAAATTTTAATGCTTCCGGGTCGCTGCTAAAATCCGTCTCACTCATGGAATTAATTTCTAATTTTTGAGACTTTTTGGCAATGTGAAATATTCCTGTTCCAATGTTTGTTATATCAATTTCTATAATAATTATGACTGGAGCATCTGTCATTATTACTTCACCCCGTTGGGGCTTGTGAAAAATTAATAATTATTCCCAAGGCGGTACCCAATTCTGATCGGCATTGAACTTGCTTGGTTTTAACATTGGAAGATGACGGCACATATTATTGAAATCTCGCAAAGGCTCCGTTTATTTTTAAACACACATTCCTTAGTATTTTTATTCGTTTTTTCTTATTTATTATAACCGTAATCATGGCGGAGTTGTAAAGATAGACTCATCAAGTTGAAGTGCATGTAGGTATTGCTGCTGGTAAACTAGAAGTTTTCTGGTAATTT
>JAJFLR010000118.1 GCA_021772565.1 Opitutales bacterium
TCAAATTATATTTGTAGGGCTCGAACTTGTTCGATGCCTTGTCCGTAGACTCAGCAATTAAAGGCACTCCGACAAGCGGAGGCCCTACAATAAATACAAAAATATTATAAGTTATAGACTGTTTGGTGGACACCACTAGCATTGTTCTTGTTGAGCTGGTTTGGACATTACGTAGTCATTATAATTTACAAAACAACAGGTTGCCGATGTTTTAGAAATTTTATTAAACGCCAAAGAATTGTGTTTTGAGTATCCTGATGAAACACGTTATGCTCAAAATATTTATGCCAAAGGAGCTTTTGATTTTTCTGATTTATTGATAGGAGCTATTTCAAAAAAACGAGGATGCGAGACAACAGTAACATTCAGACCTCAGCAGTATAGTGCCTGAGGGGCAGGGATCAGCCGACGCTTGTGAGCTATGGCAAGACAAGTAAAACGCAAATCCAAATCCTGCTTTTCAATAGCAAAGATGTATGGGAAAATTCTTGCACAATGATGGAAGAATTAATACCAAAATATCAACCCGCACTGTAATGTATTATAGGCTTGGATAAGAAAAATCCTGTCTTCACGGTATATCGAGAGATAAAAAGTCAGCGGTTGTATGTATACTGGGGGCACGAATTACTCGAAGTCATCAATGATGATCGCCATAGTGCAGATTATAAATTATTAGTGGCTCGTCTTTATAACGCAGGATTGAGGAAAAAACCTTGCAGGAACAATTTGACGTCGATCCCAAGACGATGAAGCGTCGGGCAAATGTGCTTAAAGAAGGGATGGTATTGGCGGGACGTAGTGCATCAAGAAAGCCCACCGAACAAGTTCGTTGTTTTGCACGAATGAGGTTTGAGCAGATTTATAGCATCTGCCATAAGAAATTGGAAGATGTCGTTTTCAACTTGGTACCGAAATAAATCAGTGTCTGCAATCAATAAACGTAAGTCAGATAGATTGCCACACTCTGCTCTTGCAGAGCTCGCAATGACAATTAGGTTTTTACTTTGTCATCGCGAGGAGCAGCGCGAGCCGACTACGCCATAGTAGCCTCTGGCTACGACGGCTGTACGTGGCGATCCATGACTTTTCCAGGCAGAACATTTCCAAATATTATACGACTTTAATTTAATATATTACCAAATGTAATGGATGCTGTACATTCTATCTATTTCGGAAATTTATTATGGCAGATGCTATATGCGAAAAGCCATTATGGATAGAGTCAGATTATTCGCAGTGAGGTTAAAACAATTTTTGGCGTCAGTCTCAGCGGCGAACTGGCAAAAAGTTTCAATAAAAAGTAATCGATTACAGACATAAGTCATAATCGATACAGCCGCGCATGTACGAACGTAAAAACAATCAGGTTAGAGTATACGTTTCAAAATAAAAAAGCTCGCAAAAGCGCCAGGCACACAAAGAATTAAAGAACAGTCTTGGCGTTCTCTGCGCTTTGAGCGAAGCAAGCGAGATTACTGATTCCAATAATTTATGCCGGCATCTTCCAAGATTAAAACCAAGCAGCTTTTATGCCGAACAGAATTAGGTTGCCCCTTTCCTTCCACCAAAATTTTATAAAAAATTCTTTCTCTTTCCATTGACTTTTACACCCTATTTACCAAAGGTTCATTTTGATTTTTTAAAGTATGATTACCCTGACAACATTAGCAGATATTTCTCGACTTCAGCATAACCTGATTACCGGCAATCGGGCAATCGGTAAGATTAATGTCGTCTGCCCTCACTGCCAATCCATTGTTGTCAAGCTATCTGTTTGATTGGCATTGCATTAAAGACACGTTGCTAAATTTGGGTAGGGACGACTTGTCCCGTTCGGCTGAGCTCACGGCCGAAGCCCAGTCGTCCGCGAATTCAACATCGAAGCCATTTTCGCGTCTAACAAACGGATGCGTAGGGCATTCGGTCGTGAGCGTTCGACAGAGCTCACGCCAAGTCTCAGCCGAACGGACACGCATCCCTACCTTATTCCGAATAGCCAACGCGGTGTTGACCGAGTTGCAGTTGGAAAAACATCCCGACAAAACATTTATCGGCAAACTCTCTCGAGGGTTTGATACATTGGGTTATCAGTTTAATGAGCAAGGAATAGCCGGGCCATCCAAAACAACCATACAGCGGTCAGTCAAACGGACAACTCCATTTAGCTTAATGACGATGGTAGGGACGACTGTCCCCAGTCGTCCGTCTTACGATTTCAAAATGAATCTAAAATTCCACTTTGCACCCGCGGATGCCTCGGAGATGCATCCCTACCCAAAACATTTTTTAACGACGTCTTTTGGCTCAAAGTCAGAAGACATTTAATAACAACCTAAAAGAAAGGTATAAACATGATAATAAAAATCAATAAACTGAAAAATTGATCAAATCAACGGAAACCGATAATGAACAGATTGCAGAAATATTCGCTGGGATCTCAGGGGCTGGCTGTGTTGTCGGGACTACTGGGGCAAACGGCGATATGCTCTGCTGCCATAACGACGCTTAACCTGGATGGGCCTAACGTCGGAGAAACTCTGATTGCGGGGGGGGGCGGGTCCGCTGGCGCATACGCAGCCTACCTTCTCGATGCCTCGCCCTCTTCGACTACAGACAAACTCAGGTTCTATGGTGTTTCATCAAACAATGGCCGGGTATTCATCGGCGGTGTTTCCGGTGCGACTGTGTTCGCGGGGACGGAAACGTCAACTCCACCACTCCTTCTCTTATATGGTATTGGCGATACTGTGGATGGCTCAGGGAATGCGGGTCCGGGGCACGGTTATGCTTTCGATGGTGGCTATGGCGGTCCTCTGGGTCTTTGGGTTTCCGATCAAACAGGGGCTTTTGGCTTTCAAACTGCCGATTCGCAATTTGGCTTCGTGAATATCGGCTGGGATGTCTCGGAAAAAACATTAACAATTCTCGGCGGTAAATATGAATCGACTGCTTCCACTGGGCTCGTGGTGACTGCCGTCCCTGAACCATCCGAATACGCTGTCGCACTCGGCCTCGGCGCACTCGGCCTGGCGTACTATCGCCGCCGTCCCGGAAATAAAACCCGGGCCAAAAAATAAGAAGCGAAATATCTTTATTACATCCAAAACCCCGGTGATTCAAAAACCGGGGTTTGTTGTTTTAAAAGCAATTGCTACCTGGTTCCATAAATAGACGGTTGTCGACTTGCGGTCTCGGTACAAACTACAAATTATAAATAAATTCCAAAATACAAATTGCAGAGGCTATAAGAAAACTTTTGGTGGGCTTATGAAGCGCAAAGCAGTTAGGCCGCAACCAAAGAATTTTTTAACTACGAACCACGCAAAATCCGCGAAATTGTTTACTTGTTAATTTACTTTTAGTGAAGTTGAGGGATGTCGGAAACTCGGTACGTATTTGCATGAATCTTTTCTAAAAAAAAAGAATTCAGATTTCAATTTTAATCACACTCGAACCTTACCGTATTCATAAAGAAACTCTGGAGCGAAGTCTGCTCCATTCGGCCATTCAATAGTATTTGTCTCAGTACTAATTTTAAACTCACGGAAATAATCTAACGATTTTAGCGGTTCAAAGATTTCTCCATCAAGCTCGTTTGCCAAATCAACATCAAGCTCTTCTCCATTATCAAATTTGACACGGAGAATGTAGTTTTCGACATACTTACAACCTACAACATTTAAAAACATAACTATTTCTATTTTAATGGTTCAATTTCTAATAATACTTTTCTTGCTTTTGCAAGATTCCAGTTGACGAGTAATTCCTCTTTGTGAAGTTCCATCCATTCAAAGAGTAATTTTAAAGCACGTTTTGGCATCTGTCCTTTGATGATTCCACTTTCAATCTCAACTGACACTTCGTAACCTTGATAACGTGCGTGAAAATGAGCCGGATTATGTTCCCTGTAATTCATGAAGACAACTAATCCGTAAAATCTGGATAAAACTGGCATGATGAAAACAATACTATATTACCGATTGATATCAATTCCATTTTTCTGCGTTTCATTTGCGGCTAAAATAACTAATACAAAAAAAGTCTTGGCGATCTTTGCGCCTTCTGTTTTCACTCTCCGAGTTACGACAAGACAAGTGAGCGACCTGGTCGAGAGAAGAAAAATAATCTCGCAAAGACGCCAAGGGCGCAGAGAAATATTAGCATCTTCCACAATAAATTGGTAGATGTCGTTTTCAACTTATAGTAGTTCCAACAAGAAAATATAATAATAATAATTAATATTATCTAAATTGTGAATAACTTGAATAACCGCGGCTTTTCAATCAACAAAATCTCATTTTTTTTACAGATGCACACCTTCCTTTACCACGACTTTCGTTTCGCTTACGCTCGACGTATATACCGAGAATGTCGGGTAAAGGAAGCATTTGCGAACAAAAACGAATTCTCAGATGATTCATTCAATCAAACAATAACTATAAGTATTTCGCTGTTCGCATCATGTGTGCAATCACTAAAAGTTAAAACCAAAAAAAGCATATGAAAAACAAAGAATCAAACCAAGCTGAAAAAGATAATTATAACTTATACTCGATGTTGATAGCATCTTGGAGCTACTAATAATGCATCGAGAAAAGCTCAGATTATTCAAAGTAGATGACCAACAAACACGCAAACTAAGACTGCTATGTGAGTATAGACGAGAAGCAGTCGATAGGATCAAGTCGGTGACAAACAAAATCACGGTCACGATGTACATGGTTTGACCGAAATATATAAAATTATTATTTGACAGATATGCTCAGATGTCTCGGTACCGAAATAACAGAAATTTTGATGTCCAAAGGATTTGTAAGTTCCGAACTCAGTAAACAGAACGTTTTTCTTCAAAGTTTAAATCCCGATTTTATCTTTCGATTACGATTACGACAACGACTACCGCTTCGCTGACAACGATAAAATTCCTCCAATCGTTGTCGTTGTCGTAATCGATTTTGAAATTCCAGGAATTGAATATTTGTTATATCCTCGTCTCACAGAATGATATAGCATCTGCCATAATAAATTTCCGAAATAGATAGAATGTTCTGTATCAATTATGTTTAGCTGTATATTAAAATAAAGTCGTTTAGCATTTCGTAAAGTTCTGGCTAGAAAAGTCATGGATCGCCACGTCGCGCTGCTCCTCGCGATGACAAAGTAAAAACCTAAATTGTCATTGCGAGCTCTGCCAAAGCAGAGTGTGGCAATCTATCTGACTTACGTCTATTGATTGCATACA
>JAJFLR010000119.1 GCA_021772565.1 Opitutales bacterium
TTATAGCATCTGCCATTAGAAATTTCCGAAATAACGGAAAATTCTTTTTTTAAATTAATTTGGCAGATCCAATAACAATTCGATTTTAGTAGATTGGGTAGGGACGACTGTCCGTTCGGCTGAGCTCACGGCCGAAGCCCAGTCGTCCGCGATTTCACATCAATATCAGTAATGAGAACCAAGCCACGGATGCCTCGGAGATGCATCCCTACCAAATTTATTTTCGGAAATTTATTTTGGCAGATGCTATATGACTATCGAAAACTGTGGGGTTTCTGAGACTCGACTGAGCTCGCCGTGGTCTTGTCGGAGTGCCTATCGGTTTCTGTAGATAATGGCCAAAGGTATCGAGACGAGACTTCGGCGTGAGCTCAGTCGAACGCTCGAGCCCAACATATTGTTATCGAAAACTGTAGGTGCCTCCGCGAGTCGACTGAGCTTGCCGTGGTCTTGTCGGAGTGCCATTCGTCGTGGTCTTATCGAAGTGCTACGTTTGACTGAGATCGAAATATTTAAATACATAATTTTTAAAACACTGAAAGTGTTAGCCATGACAGCTCAAAGCAACGCCTCGGGATTAAATTTAGGATAATATATCCACAGTCTGAAAGACTACTCTAAATTGCAGTTTTGAGTTTGTTTTCAATTATTTTGCTATGGAGCAGTCTTTCAGACTGCAATGAATTTTAGACATTTATAATCCCAGAGCGCCGCTCTGGGCTATTATGGAATTACGCCTACAGCGTAATGGCTATCGACTTTGCTATGTTGTCGAATCTGGCCGATGTCTCAGTCGAACGCTCGTGTCCTAAATATTGTTGTCGAAAGCTGTAGGGCCTCCGCTTGTCGGAGCGCCATGTTTGACTGAGATCTAATTATAGGCTTAAAACAGGGACTCATCATGACAGACCGTCTCAATTAGCTCATAATCATTAATCATGCCTAAAAACTTTCTATCTAAACTTGATTTTTGAAAACTAATGCCTATTTATTTCTGACCTTATTTTAAATAATTATTATTAATTACGAATTACAAATTTACTATTATGGCTGAAGCAACAGTAGAAAAGCATGAGTTCCAGGCTGAGATTAAACAGCTGCTGGATATCGTCGTTCATTCACTTTATACGGATAAAGAAATTTTTATTCGTGAATTGGTATCAAATGCATCAGATGCGCTAGAAAAAATGCGTCATTTGCAAAAAGTCGAAAAAGAGATTTTTGACGATAAACTGGAGTTGGAGATTAATATCACAACTGATGATAAAGCCAATACTATAACATTTCAGGATTTTGGTGTCGGTATGAATAAAGCAGAGCTGATCGAAAATTTGGGAACCATCGCCCATTCCGGGTCGAAAGCTTTTTTAAAGGCACTGAAGGAAAAAGAGGGGATATCAGAAAATCTGATCGGTCAGTTTGGTGTCGGATTTTATAGCGCTTTTATGGTGGCAAGCCGTGTCAGTGTTTTTACTCATTCTTGGGATAATAATGGCGAACATTTATTGTGGACGAGCGATGGCAGTGGTAATTTTGAAATTGAGACAATGGAAGGTCAGCGTCGTGGCTGTAAAATTATAGTCCATCTCAATGATGATAACAAAGAATATTCCGGGGCCGATAAAGTTAAAGAGATTCTAAATCGTTACTCAAAATATGTACCTTTTCCTGTAAATCTGAATGGGGAAAAAATAAACAGTATCGAAGCTCTTTGGTTGAAGCAAAAACGGTCGATAAAAAAAGATGAGTATATCGAGTTTTATAAATTTCAGACCAACACGAGCGAAGATCCGGCAAGCTGGATTCATTTTAATGCCGATGTTCCGTTAGCTATTAATGCAATTTTATTTGTTCCGAGTGAAAACCCTGAGCGTTGGGGTTTTGGTCGGATTGATCCCGAAGTTGGACTCTACTGCAAAAAAGTTCTTATCGATGCAAAACCTGACGGACTGTTACCCGAGTGGTTGCGATTTTTAAAGGGTGTTGTCGACAGTGCTGATCTGCCGCTGAATATTTCTCGCGAGACAATGCAGGATAGTGCTTTAGTGCAAAAGTTAAACAAAGTTTTAACCAAACGGTTTTTGAAATATCTTAAAGATGAAGCAAAAAAGAATCCTGAAAAATACAATGAGTTTTACAAAAAATTTGGTTCATATTTGAAGGAAGGAATCACAATGGATTTTGATCATAAAGATCAATTGTCCAAATTATTGTTATATGAATCATCACTGACAGAAAAAGATAAAACAACTTCCTTGGCTGACTACGTTTCTCGAATGAAAGAAGGACAAAATGATATTTATTACATCTATGCCAAGAATAGAAAATTTATTGAATCAGGACCTTATTTGGAAGCATTTAAAGCCCGTAATCTTGAGGCGTTATTTCTCTACGAGCCGGTTGACGAATTTGTCATGAGCCATTTACGAGAATTTGACGGAAAAAAATTAGTTTCTGCGGATCAAGCTGATTTAGAATTGGAAGACATTGCAGATAGTTCTGAAGGAGAACCACTGGAAGAAGAAAAAGCTAAGGCTCTAACCGAATGGATAAAAGGCCATTTTGGCGATAAAGTCAGTTCTGTTGAAATGAGTAAACGTTTAGTTGGCAGTCCGGCAATCGCACTTAATTCTGATAAATTTATGACTTCAGGTATGCGCAGTATTATGAAGGCTATGAATCAGGAGGTTGAAGGAAACCCTACTGTAAAACTGGAACTCAATACCAGGCATCCATTAATTAAAAATATTTCTGATCTTAAGGATACAAATAAAGAATTGGCGGAATTAGTTGTTGATCAGTTGTATGACAATGCGCTGATTTCAGCAGGATTTTTAGAAGATCCACGCAATATTGTCGATCGAGTCTATAAAATTTTAGAACGGGTTTCGGAAAAATAAATAAATTTAAACTTCCACAAAGGAGAGGGGACATTCTTGTCCCAGTATTAAAACATTTTTTTAGGAGACTAGAAAGTCTCCTCTCCTTTTATATATTATTCAAAATATTAATTATTTTGAATTGCTTGTACTATCTACAAATATGATAGTCGAATTAATGCCATTATTAGAAATAGTCTCACTTCTCCTTCTAGGCGCATTTATTGGCGCCATAGCTGTTTGGCTAAAATTAAATCGTGCTAATCAAAAATTAGAGAAAAATCAATTATTGAAAGAGAATGAACTCAATATAATCAATGAAAGGCTAACAAATCGTGATGATCAAATAGTAGAATTAAAAAGTCAAATCGAGAACTATGAAAATGATAAACAATCTTTAAACCAAGATATCGTTATTCTGAAAGAAAATTTAGCCAGAATTGAAACACAGCGTCAGGAAGTTGAAAAAGCGGCCAATGAAAAATTGGAAGAAATAAAGTCTCTGAGGGAAAATTTAAAAGAGACATTTCAGGCGTTGTCCGCCGAATCTCTGAAAAGTAATAACAAATCATTTTTAGAGATGGCAAACATCATTCTTGAAAAGTATAAAGAGAGTGCCAAAGAAGAATTTGATCACAAACGTAAGGACATTGATAAAATCATTCAGCCAATCAAGGATTCACTTGGCAAATTTGATGACAAAATTGGCCAACTCGAAAAGATTAGAGTTTCTGCATATTCAGGTTTAACTGAACAAGTAAAAACTCTCATACAGAGTGAAAGTAAATTACATAAGGAAACTGCAAATTTGGCGGCAGCATTACGCAATCCAAAAGTTAGAGGTAATTGGGGAGAGCTACACCTCAAGCAAACTGTAGAGATGGCAGGAATGGTTAAGCATTGTGAGTTTGTCACTCAAGAAACAAATATATCAGAAGAAGGACGGGCGCAACGTCCCGATATGATTATTAATCTACCAAATGGTAGAACGATTGTCATTGATGCTAAAACACCGATGGATGCCTATTTGCGTTCTATTGAATCAAATAATGAGGAGAGCAGGTCGCTTCACTTGAACGCGCACTCAAAACAAATTAAAGATCGAATGCGTGATCTCGGTTTAAAAAAATACTGGGAACAGTTTGAAATTTCTCCTGAATTTGTAGTTTTGTTTCTTCCCAATGAAGCTTTGTTTAGTGCCGCATTGGAATTGGATTCTGAGCTGATAAATTTTGGTGTGAAAAATAAAGTAATACTCGCTACACCGACTACATTAATAGCTTTATTGCTAACGGTGGCCTACGGTTGGCAGCAAGATACTTTGACGCAAAATGCCAGGCAGATTAGCGAGCTTGGTAAAGAACTTCACATCAGAGTAAGTCACTTTGCTACAAATTTAACATCATTAGGTAAAAATTTGGAAAAAGCAGTTGATTCTTATAATACTGCAATACGAAACACGGAAAATAAAATTTTATCTACAACTAGAAAATTAAAAGAACTGGGAAGTTATACTGAAAAAGAAATTCCGTTACTCAGTCCAATTGAAAAAACTACAATTATTGAAAAGGGTAGTGATGAAGAAAACTCTGCTTAAAGGCTTCTTTAGCATATAGATTTTCAGAAACTGATGGATCGCGAAGTCGTTATAGTTAATAGCAAAAAATCTGTTTATACTGAGGCTGAAGGCCGTAATCTTCCATAGTTATAGATCGCCACATCACGTTGTTTCTCGCGATGAAAATAGTGTAGGTGAGTGCCGATGTAAAAACGAGACGTGGCAATTTATAGTACCATAAATAACCCATGAAACGCCTTGTCGCTACTGACAGCGAGCTGAACCCATATTTATTTATAATAGTAATTTTTTAATAATAAATAAATGTTACACGAAGCAGTTGCTCGTCTCCTAATGCGTTTAACATATCGCTCGTCCAATTGCCAAATGGAGCTCTGGACTTGACTGCATCTTTACAAATTAATGTTCCTGCCTGACCGGCAGTTGTGTGGATAACGTCCAGTTTTTTTACTTGTCCACTACTCGTTAGAATGAATTCTATAATAACCTGTGATGAAACTTCTGATGATGACAGAGCAACATGCGTAGCCAGCTTTGTCCACTGCGTCCCAATTACTTCATAGAGTCTGCTTAAGTATTCGCCATAATCACTTAGTTTGGAATTAATCGCAAATTGTCCTGTTCCAGGTACACCAGAATAAGTTTTTTTAAGTGGACCACTTAGTATTTTATTCTTAAGTTGAGGTCTAGGTTGAGGTGTGTTTAGATTTTTGTTTTTTGATTGTTGTATTTCAGGTTTTCTCATCTTTTTCATTTGAGATAAAAAAGAATCAGATAAAGGATTTGTTGTTAAATTTTTATCTTTATTTTTTGTTTTTACGATCTGATCTGTTGATTTATCGTAAGGATCAAGATAGGTATCAATACCGTTATCATTAATAATTTGGTCATCGATAAATTCGGGTATTGATTGTAAAGGGGGTGGAATTAAATTTGGGTCTTCAACATCTATTACATCACTTTCATTATTTTCCTGAGAAATTTCACTCTGAGCCTGCCAGGATGCTTCAGTTAAAACTTCAACTTCAGAAAATTCTTTTGAAACTATTTTTGGAGAATCTTCGAGTTCGCCCTCTATTAGCGGACTACCATCTTCACTCTTTTCTTTTACAGGCTTTGGTTGCGCAGCTACCTGATCTTTGTTTGAAAAATTATTTGTTTCTTCAGGTTCTTTAGAAGGGACATCTGGATTTGCTTCCACATATTTTTCGATGCTATCTTCGTCCTCTTTTGGAAGAAGTATTAAACTCATTACACGATTTTGAAATTTATTACTATTTACTAATTTTATTTCCCAGTTTTGAAGATTATAAATTATAATAAGATTAATAATTAATGATAAAAGCAGTGCGATTAAAGTAGTCTTTAAATATCGATTATTTACCGATGATGAAAAATAATTCGTATCAGTAATGTACATTTTAATTAACAGTATTTAAAAAATTTATTGGTGATAATTGTTTCATCGGTCACGTTGGTCGTTAAGTTCCCAACGGTATTTTCTAAATATAATTTCATACTTATTTCTTTTAAGAAAATCATGATACCGATCGGGTGCATATTTTAATAATAAATATCTAATTCCACTTTCGTAATTAAAGTCTCCACCATACCACTCAAATATTTTTGAAATTTTAACATTATTATCTTTAATATAGTAGGCATTTAGATCGAGTCTAGAAAGCCAAAGTTGAAATGTTAGTTTAATTTGTTCGTTTAATATTTTAGAATCATATGCAAAAGGTTGAAGTGGTGGACAGCTCCTAGCTGCGCAAACAAGTACTGCGTGAGCTTTCCATCCAATTTCAGGTCGTAAATTTTTATGTTCGATTTGATCTAATGAACAAAGTTCCCCGCCTATTTTGTGTCTTTTTTTTGTCCATGAACTATTGTGTGACTTAATACTATCAGTCGGATAATTAATTAAAATCCAATGTAAGGTAAATGCGTTATAGGCATTTATTAGCGAAGCATATCTTTCATTTCCTACTGCTTCTAATTTTGGTAATATTGAATATTGACTCAGGTATTCCTGTAATAATTTCATATCTTTATGGGAGGATTTCCACTTTGTATAATTTACCAACCCAAGATCGTCGACATATTTTTTTAGCAGATTGTTGTATACAGAATGATTTATACCTCGTGGAATAATGACTCTATCTGCATAACTACTAATACAAAATAGTAAAATAATGATACTAATGCAGTTTATGATAAACAATTTTTTCATGAAATCTCTAAATATAATTTTCGAAAAACTTGGGATATATTAATTGGACTGTGCAATATTTGAATAGTTTAGAATCGTATGACTAATATTTCCATTTTTTAAACATTCTCTATCAGTATCTTTTTTTGGTTTTGAATTAATTTTAAAATTTTCATTAAATATATAACAACTCTCATTCTTTTTTTGAAAGATTGTGCCAATTTTTGATTCGTCAGGAATAGTAAATATTTTTTTAGTTTCACCTGTCACAAATTCGGGAAAGTTAATATTGTGGACAATAGTGTTATTAACTTTTTTTGTGGAATATTCCTTAGCAATTTCAGAAGCGATAACTGCAGAATTTTGTAATGATAATTTTGATTCTCCATCTACTTTGCCCTTATTACTTCTGACTTGATGATAACAGTTGGCAGGGATCTCCATTGAAAATGCCAAAGCCGGAATTCCCCATGTGGCACCTTCAAGAGCACCTGCTATAGTTCCAGAACATAATATTAATGGTAAGGTTACATTATGACCAATATTAATTCCAGAGACTACAATATCGGGTTTGGAATCTAATAAATTACCGAGTGCAATATTTATACAATCTGCAGGAGTGCCGTTAACTGACCAGGTGAAACAATCAAATATTTTGAGTGGCTTTATTTCAACATCATTGTGTCGACTCATTGCTTTACTAATCCAGCTTTTCTCTTTGATTGGGGCAACTACTGTAACATCAAAAAATTTCATCATGGCATGCACTAATTCTTTTAAGAAATAGCTATCAATACCATCGTCATTTGTAATTAGTGCTCTAGGTTTTGTTATCAAAGATATAATAGTTAATTATAAATTATATTTTTTATAAAAAAATCCCGGCTTTTTACAAAGAAAAAACCGGGATCTAATTTTGAAATGTTATATCTGAATTTTAAGGTGATTCATTTCCTTCAGATGAATCATTCATCTCACTATAATTTTCCATGTCATCTTCTGTGATATATTGTGTGAAGTCTACTTTATCACTAGCTTTGATGACTTGTTGCCATGAAAGCATTGTATATGTATCATCCCCAAAATCTTTCAACTGTTCATCATAGTGAAAATTATAATTACCATAGACCAAAATTTGATAACCTAAAACGGCACCAAACAAGTTACCGGGGCCCTCCTCGCAAGGTCCATAATAATCCAGGTCGTGAAGGTTCTCACCTGACATATGGCCATTTAATGCTGCCTCTGGCAATTCCAATGTTTGTGCATTTTCAGGATTTCCTGGCGGTACGTGGCAGATAGTTACTTTTCCACCATCGTCGTCGTCATCATCCGTATCATCAGAATCGTCGGTTGCGTCATCGTCACTATCATCATCTGTATCATCAGTGTCATCGGTATCGTCGTCGGTAGTATCATCTGTTGCATCGTCGTCAGTATCATCTGTTGCATCGGTGTCATCGTCAGTTGTATCATCTGTGGTGTCGTCTGTGTCATCGGTAGTATCTGTTGCAGTATCGTCATCTTTACCGTCGTCGTCTTTACCGTCGTCGTCTTTACCGTCGTCGTCTTTGCCGTCGTCGGTGGTGGTATCATCCTTGCCGTCGTCGTCTTTGCCGTCGTCGTCTTTACCGTCGTCGTCTTTACCGTCGTCGTCTTTGCCGTCGTCGGTGGTGGTGGTATCATCCTTGCCGTCGTCGTCTTTACCGTCGTCGTCTTTACCGTCGTCGGTGGTGGTATCATCCTTGCCGTCGTCGTCTTTACCGTCGTCGTCTTTGCCGTCGTCGTCTTTGCCGTCGTCGTCTTTGCCGTCGTCGTCTTTGCCAATATATGCAAGAACAAGATTATCTATATCAATTAGAATCTCATTGTTTAATGAATCTAATCTGAACTCTAACTGATTTAATAATTCAGGATTAATTGGATTTAGATTTTGTAAAATATTTTCTACAAAATACTCAGGCAAAACATCACTAATAACCTTAAATTCATTTGAATTTATTGATGCATCTTTTCCATCTTTGCCGTCATCGTCTTTACCATCGTCGGTGGTATCATCCTTGCCGTCGTCGTCTTTACCATCGTCGGTGGTATCATCTTTGCCGTCATCGTCTTTACCGTCGTCGTCTTTACCATCGTCGGTGGTATCATCTTTGCCGTCATCGTCTTTACCGTCGTCGTCTTTACCATCGTCGGTGGTATCATCTTTGCCGTCATCGTCTTTACCGTCGTCGTCTTTACCATCGTCGGT
>JAJFLR010000120.1 GCA_021772565.1 Opitutales bacterium
AGTTGACTGTTATTTTCCACCCCATTTGATATTAAGCTACCAAATATGGAAAATAAACGGATATTCAGCCCGAATCCTAAATTGAAATTAATGGCGCAAGTGAAGGAGGTATTGCGGTATCACCATTACGCTTATCGAACGATATAGACTTATTGTGAATGGATATGGTTTATTTAGTTTTAATGTAACTACCTACCTCTAATAAACTATGGTATTTCATGTCCGTTATTTTTATTGCCACGGAATAAACACGGACTAAATACTGATTTTTCAAATCTGTTAATATCGTTCTTTTATATTCTACTGTCATCTTCCAGAAATTCATTAATATTCTTATATCATTATTTATAAACTTTATTTCATTGAGTATAGCATCAGCCATTAATAATTTCTGAAATAGTGGGAAAATTAAGATATTAAAAATTGAAAGTCAGATAGATTGCCATCCCGATTTTACATCGGGACTTACACAGGTCTCGCAATGACAAACGTACAACTTAGTCATCGCGAGTAACAAGTTCGGAGTTGCGTGCCGATATGTCGGGATGACTAATAAATTCGTATAGGATATTAGCTAAGTGCAATATAAACGAAAACATTTATGGCAATCGCTATAACTGAAAATTTTTTTCGGTACCGAGTTGAAAACGACATCTACCAATTCATTCTGGTAGATGCTATAACCCCATAGCTCTTGGGGATAATCGGCCACTAATAACAGTTAGAGTGCGAATTTCTATTACGCAATCTTGTCCTTCGTAATTCGCATGAAAATGCGGTGGTGCATGATCTTCGAAATACATTCGTATTCGAATCCCGAAAAATCTACATATCTCAGGCATGTTGTTTTCCCAATACTTCAAATAACTCTTCAGGCTTCTTGCCGGATAACTTTAGATATAAAGAATCCGAACAGAAATCAATCTCACCATCCCATGCCAGCTCGCCAAAATCTCCTATGTGTGCCGTTTGGAAATTTCCATAATCGCTCCATCTTGAATAAACACCTTTCCCAACATATTTTGAGAAATCGACAACTCCCTTAGTTCCATCAGAAAATTTAAGATTAATCTTATATTCCTCGCAAACATTAATATTTGTAAGTTTAATATTCATTTCCCAAAAATTTTAACTAACTTTCCTTTAATATATCAATCATAAATTATTGCGAATTTATTTATTAATCAATGATTCTATGTAACTTGTTAAATCAAGGATGTCACTATCAGATAAATATTCATGCCCCGGCATATTGGTTCCGGGAATACCATATTTTATAATTCGCATCATTTGAATTTTTTTATCAGTGGTACTCCAGATTTCCGGGATAAAATACATCTTTTCATCCAAAAAATTGCGTGGAGTTCTACTTAGAAGACTACTCACAGGTCCATCACCTTGACCTGTTTTCCCATGACACTGACTACAGTTTCTTTCATATAATTTAATACCGTTTTTAAGATTTATATCGTGGTTGGCGATAGAAGGTTTCCATGAATTATAACTATTAATATATTCATCCTTACTACTATTTCCCAGTGAATCCAAGTAAGCGATCAATGCGATTCCTCGTTTGTAATCATTACTAAATAGATAAGCATACGATGGCATTGAGCTGCCAGGGCTGAGTAATTGCGGATCAATCAGGTGGAGTTTGTTCCACTCTTTACTACGTCGATTACCAACATTTAATAAATCGGGACCTTGGCGTCGATTGCCTATCAAAACAGGAGATTGTTTAAGAATTTCTTCATGATCCTGATGGGGTCCCCACATTTCTATATCGAGTTTGTTGGGACGTATAAATTGTGAGTGACAATGAATACAGCCTTCTGCGATATAAACTTTTTTTCCGTTACTAATTAACTCTGATTCACTCTGATTTGTAATAGTTTCAGGTGGAGATTCACTTACAGTCAGAGAAATAATCGCTGCTAACAGCGGCAAAAATGTTAATATGAGTTCTGATAATAATTGTTTCATCAAGCAGACGAAGATTCGTATAGAGCAGTAATTTTGAAACTTTGACTCAGTGGAAAAACAATAATAAAAAATACAATGAGTAGCCAAGGTATTTCATTTAAATCCTGAACCATACCTATGCCTAAAGCTGATCCGATCCAACCTGCTATAGCAAATAACCAAGCTGTACGGTATGCAATATTAGTGTTATCAGAGTAAATAAAGGGTAGGGCGAGATAGGCAACTAATGTTGTTGAATAAAAGGATATGCCAACTACGTAAATAATATGAGCAAGTGGAGTTAGTGTGTTTGGTATCTTAACTAAAATCACGACAATAATAAAAAATATAAACGATGAGACTAAACACGTTTTAATTTTTCTATTATCCAACAATTTTCCTGCAACTATCGCTGCTATTAAATGAATAAACGCATTTATCCATAAAATTGTGTTCCCCGACCAGGAAACTGCTTTTACTTCTTGATTGTGCTGTACGAAATAAAACAACGCAGAGTCTAACCATATTAGAATTAAAAATTGAACGACGATTTTATAAAATTTAATTTCGGGATTTCTGAAAAGAGTTTCTTCCTGGTCAGCCATGTTTAAAGAATCATTATTCGGGAAATAAGATAATATAAAAATTAATAACATACCTGCGAGACAACATATTACTGCAAACATTGATTGTGTTGGAGCATCAGCCTCAAATATAATTGGGACATTTGAAATAAAGTATGCAATGCCAGTTCCCAAACCACAACTGATTCCCAATCTATTTATTTTTAGAATTAACGGAAGTGATGATACTAAACATACTGTTAAAAATCCTAAAGATATTCCAATAAAAGTAGCTGATAAACTAAACGTTATTAAACTTTCGGATAATATTGCTAGAATTCCAGAAAAGCAGCATCCTAGAAATCCTGCTAAGAGATAAATTAGGTATTCTTTATCTGAAAATAAAATACTGGCCAAGACACATCCGCTAATTCCACCAAGACCCATAAGTGCCATAATAATTTTAAGGTCTTTTTTGTTAGAAATATTCTCAAGGACTAACTCTAGATAAGCAAATTGAGCAAATATCAAGAAATAGATAAATGTCATTGCTATTAGCAGTATGCCAATTATCGATCTAATTAGGGAGTTTCTATTTATTTGTGATTTGTTCATTATCAGGAAAATTTTTTGAATAGAGCCAGTAGAGCTGAAACACACCAATTGATAAGTCCGTTAGAGAAACTGATATCCAGGTTATTTCAAGATTTCCGAATACTATTTGAATAATAGTAAAACTGAATATAACTAGTCTTATCCATGCAGTTGATAACCATACATTGCGTAGTGCCTCTAAAGAATTATTTCTTATTGTAGAGACTATTGCAATTAGATATAACGAACCAACAGAAAATACAAATGCCCCTATGAATTTCATATAAACTATTTCTGCAGGAACTTCTTTTATTTGCATCAGTGTCAAAGTGAAGACTGGACTTATCATCAATAATAATCCGGTAATACTATCGCATAACCCAATTAGGATACTGAATATAATAGTTACTCTAGATTTCATTACTATTTATTTCAGCTTGTAAAAAGGGTAGATTCATTTTGGTAACTGATCCTAAAAACCATAAAAGTGAGGAGAGTGTCATCATTGAACCAGCAATTAATCTGACTGTATAATTGACTATGGTAACTTTATGCAGTTGGAAAATTATATCGGGCTGCATCGCTTCAAGCCAACTTAACAATGACATTGAGCAAACGTAGATAAGACACCCATACTGCCAGAGACTAAATAATCGATGTGATTGAAGTGGGCTGGATATTTTACAGTCTCTTGATAAATTAAGTAAAATTAAAATATTTATACTTGTAAGCATGCCAGCCATTGCAAGGTGTGTGTGGGCAACAAGTGCGTTAGTGAATTTTTGCTTAACTAAAATCTCAGGAAGAAATGTCAAAAATCCCGTCAAAGTTAATACTCCCCACCACGCGATGAAAGCGGTCATCCATTTTTTCGAGTTCGCATGCCATTGAAAACTTAAATAAAATATGGATAAAATTGGTATTGATAACAGAAGGATACCCATCCCAATTATTTGGTCTAATGATCGATTACTAGCATTGCCGTGAGAAATAAAGGAATAAGTGATTAAACAAATTATAATATAAGCTGAGAATAATTTAAGTGGTTTGCTATTTTTTTTAATTTCACATTTTAAAAAGTAGGGAATACCTGCAAAAATAATCATAATCATCGTAGTGGAGAGTAGGAGATTATGTCCCGTAGCTCCGCCACTTTCGGGATTTACTGGCGGATAGGATTTATTACTGGAAGAAACATAAATCATGACGGGTATCGCCAGCATTACAAGAAGAAATAATACTTTCAGAATTCTAAAATATTTGGTCGATATTGTTTTAATATCTAACGAATATTTATATTCGTAATAAACATGTGAAACAAGTATGCTCCAAACCAGTACTAGTGTGAGAGAAAAAAGTATTCGTGAGAACCCATGCCAATTGAGAAATAGTTTTCCACTTACATTTCCAGATAACCAACTGATACCGCCTATAACAAGTGCAACTGACCAGGCATTAAATATTACTTTACAATCTAATATTCCCTTTTGGTTAGGTAAAAAATAAATTTTCAACAAAATCCCAAGCAAGGGTAATGAGCACCAGCCATAGAGCTGCCACTCCATGTGAAGCGGCATCCAACGACCATAAGATAGCGGTTGTATAATATTTCCAATTGTCGGCCAGATTAATAAAATACTAATCCAAATTCCAACAAGATTTGCGGCAAACAACCAACCTAGTGAATATTGTGTAACTTTCTTTTGTAAATAATTCTCAAAATATTCTGATGTTATTTTACTATCTGTTCTTTCGCCTTTCATTATATTTGAGAGACTTTACCATTTTTTACTTTAAAAATTTTGTCACACTCTTCAGCAAAACGTCTTTCATGAGTAGCCATGATAACGGTAATATTTTTTTCATCGATCAGCTTTTTAAAAAGAGAAAATATTTGAGAGCCGGTTTCTTCATCGAGTGAACCTGTCGGTTCATCAGCAAGTATAATCATGGGATTATTTATCAATGCTCGACATATAGCAGCCCGCTGTCTTTCACCTCCTGATAAATCCTGAATTCGATGATGCAAACGATCTTGTAATCCCGTCATCTCGATAAGTTCGTTTAACCTTTTTCGTGATTCAGGCACACTAATATTTGTTGTTAATGTTGGTATTAAGCAATTTTCGCCCAACGTAAGATCCGGAATAAGATTATGTAGTTGAAAAATAAAACCGACTTTATTGCGTCTTAGTTCAAGTCTTTCATTTTCGTTAGTCGGGTCCAGGTCGGCTGTTGTGATTCGGCCGTTATCGATTGTATCAAGTCCTCCTATTAAATGTAGCAGAGTTGATTTACCTGAGCCGGATACTCCCCAAAGTGCAACCAGTTCTCCTTTTTTAATTTGAAGATTTACGTCGGATAATACTTTTATCTTTCCCGATTCATAACTTTTCCAAACATTGTAAACAGAAACAGCTATATTAGAATTTTTAATTTCTAAAACTCTATTTTGATTGTTTGTCTCAGTATTATTCATAACGCAATGCATCAATGGGTTGAATTTTTGAAGCGTACCAAGCAGGATATAACGCACCCAACCAACTTGATGTGAATGCTACCACTAAAATCCCCACTATGATTTTAATGTTAAAAGCTGACTGGATATATCCATTAAGTGTGGGTATCGTTTCCAGAAGATAAACAAAACAAACTCCACCAATTAATCCTAATATAGATCCACAAATAACGATAAATGTTGTTTCGCCAAATATCAACAATCTGACTTGAGATTTTGAAAACCCACAAACTACCAATATGGCAATTTCTCGCATTCTGCTAAAGACTGACATTATCATAGTATTTGCTACTCCCATACCACCCAATAAGCAGGCACACGCACCAATAGCCCAGGATGTTGCAGACAATATTTTGAATTGACTGTAGCTATTGCTGAATTCTTTGTTTTGCAGTACAGACAAATCTGGGTATAATGTTTCGACCTGTTTTTTAAATTCTGATCCTGAGTTCGTATGTTTCAGTTTTATCATGAAAACTGAAACGTAATTGTCTCGATGGAAATATTCCTGGGCAGTTTTCAGAGGCATGAACACACCGCCGTTTTCAAATCCGTTTTCCAGTTGTAGAATCCCGCGGACGTTAAATGTCTTTTTGCCTATCCTGATATTTTTAAGATATTTTGCCTCTAAAAAATCAGCTGCTCTAGAACCTAAATATACAGAGTTTTTATGAGAATAAAAATTTCTAGGACTTCCATATAACCATTTCGCATTGGCCAGACGCGGATCATTTTTATTTATGCCAAAGCATGTAATAACCGGATGATTTTCAGATGAAACTATGCCAAATAAAATAGGGAAGGCATCTTCAACCATGGATAAGCTACCTATTTTTTCAATTTGTGTTGAGTTAATACTACTAAAAAATAAATCAGAGACATTTTTTTCAAAAACAATATAATCACTATTATTGGAAAGGATATCTTCAAACATATCGATAGCGCCGGTAATGACAGATAACACAGTCAACATTGCTGCAACACCAAACGCTATTCCCGAAATTCCTATCAAAGATCGAATTCGATGACGTTTTAAATTGATAAAGATTAGCTTTGCAAAATTCACCTCAGGCGACTTTAGATGCTTGAATTATTGATGCAGCTTTAGCATTTAATTCATTCTGAAATCTATCAAGTGATTCCCATCTTTTTCGTGTTTTAACTAAACTGGCAATAGCTGATTCTGTTAAAATTTTTAATCGTTCCATCTCGTCAATAGATTTTTCATAACCTACGGTTAAAACGATATTGGGTCTCTCCTCACTGTTGTTTATATCAGTGTTAACCACAGTTTGTTCCTGGTCACTAATATAATCACTTAAATCGTCCAGGATTTGATAATTTAGTCCCCAGTAAGTCGATAAATTTTGAAGATGATAACGTTCATAATTTGATATACCTTTTATTATTGCAGGTATTAGAAGTGATAATTTAATTAGCGAAGCAGTTTTATCAATCGCTATGCTAGTAAACGATTCGATACTATATTCATTCTGTCGATATGCTAAATCTTTGGCTTGTCCATTTATCATACCGTCTAAGCCGAGGCAGTTCTGAATTAGTTCACGTATATCATTTCTCTTATCAATTTCGAGTTTAGCCATAGCATCCCAAATTAAAGCATATGCCATATTAACCAGAGCCAGCGAAAGGAGTATTGCAGTAGATTCACCGTAAGTTTTATGGATGCACAATTTGCCACGACGAAAATTTGCATTGTCCATGCACGGCAGATCATCAATAATTAATGAAGCAAGATGATAGTATTCGATAGATACCGCTATCTTTTCTATTATATCTACGTTTATCTGAAATGATTGTCCAACGTCATTTATCAACCTTGCTCTTATATATCCCCCTTTACTATTTAAGCATTCATAACAGGCCTTAAAAAGTTGCGGTTCAATTTCAATATTTAGCTTAAAATATTTCACAAGAAGGTTGGACCAATTGTTTTTATTCATAGAATTCATTTTTATCGGATATATTAAATATTTATAAACATTGAAAATTACGATTTGTTAGAAAGTATGGATTGATATTTATTTTTTTAGGATACCATTTATAAATGAATTGACGGTGAATTAATTATGAAATTTTATTCATTTGAGGTTAGTAAAATGACACACTTAATTTAATATGAAAAATATAAACAAAATCCATTTTCTGATTATATACTTACAAATATTATTAGTGCCACTAGTTTGCGTTGATGCAAAAAAACTTGAGGTTGGGGATACTTTCCCTAAAATTAATTCAATTGATCAACACGAAGTAGCATTTGCGTTATCTGCAAAAACAAATTATGTCCTCATTAGTTTTGATATGTCGACAGGCAAAATTGCCAATCAATATCTTACGAAAAAAGGACAACAGTTTCTCGATAAAAACAATGCAATATTTATGGCAAATATTTATGGTATGCCTTGGATAGGTCGAGTGTTTGCACTTCCTAAAATGCGGAAATATAAGCATCGAATAATTTTAGCAGACGATGTAGATCTTCTTAACCCCATGCCGCAAGAAAAAGGAAAAATTACGATCTTTAAACTCGACGATAAACATAAAATTAAGAATATTGAGTATTGGGATGCAAAGACTGAAATTGATTTAAAGTAGGGTAATACGTTATTTCATGTTTATTGTAAAATTGGATATTCAATAATATATATATATGAAACCATCAACTAAAGCTGCATTCCTGTCAGCATTAGTATTTCCAGGAATCGGTCATCTATTTTTAAAGAGATTTAAAACAGGGGCTGCTATTATAATTGCTACCATAGGATTAATAGGAGTGCTTATGTATGCTGCAATGAGTGTATTAAACAAAATTTATAGTCGTTTAGAAAAAGATATATTAAGTTTAGATTATAACCAAATTATAAATATAGTGACACAAGCAATGGAGGGTAATATAATTTTCATTTTCAATACAGCAATCTGGTTGATTACTTTGTTATGGATAGGATCAATAATAGATTCGTATAGAATAGGTCGGATGAATGTTGTTAGCAATCCATGCTAGTTACAATGGATATTTCATGATTTGATATATTTGTCTTCATAAAAAAAATTATTTAGCGGCCCTAAGTTTTCCATTGAGTTCAAAATGAACATTAATGTTGGGATTCACTTTGAAAAATAATAACTTAATTATCGGAAGATTGTAGTCCGTGGTGTTTAGTATTACACTTCCTTTAATTGAAATTTTTTCGCCATCAATTTTATAGTCAAATGGCATTTCAATTTTTCGCACAACATTGTGCATTTTATATTTTCCAACAGCAATACTTTTACCATTGGACTCATTTATTGAAATTAACTCAAACTCAGCCATTGGTAGATTATCATGCTCAATCCAACTGCGCATTTTTTTATCTCTGCTTTTGATTCCTGAGTTTACATCAGCCAAGTTGAATTTAAAATTAACAAATTTTATTTTTTTTGATTTTTTATTTAGCCGAATATCTGCAACGTAGTTATCAAGATTGCAGGTGAATTTATGTTTTGGAGTAGCCGTGACATCGACGCCCACATTGGATTGAGCAGTATCAATAATAAATTTTAATTCTTTAGCCGGTAGGCTGACTGCAATTATAAACGATATTATAATTATGCTTAATTTTATTTTCATATATTGAATTTATCATCTAATTATGAATTTATAGCAAATCTATGATGAATTGTTATTCATAATTGAAATTAATTATACTCAACTTAATTGATAGAGACAAATTATTGAAATTTTATTCATTAAAAGTTTTTAAATTTCAAGATAACAGAGAAAGCTGCTTATTTAACAAGATTCCAATTTGCCTTTTGAAATTTGTTGTCGCTGAAAGCAATGTAGTTATCAGGTAAATATCCATGAAATGCGGTATTAGGAGTCACACACGCATTGCGCCCAATAATTGTTCCAGGTTGTAAAACAGCATTACAGCCAATCTGAGAATTGTCGCCGACCATCGCTCCAAGTTTAATCATCGCAGAATTAATTCGATTACCGTCAGAATCAATCACTTCGACAGAATTTTTATCAAATTTTAAATTCGCACAGATTGAACCAGCTCCCATATTGACATTATTTCCGAGAATTGAATCGCCAATATAATTAAAATGCAGGCTGTAGGCCTTGTCCAATAACAATGAGTTTTTATACTCACATGAATTACCCAGAATACAATATTTGCCGGTAATTAAATTTCCGCGAATATATGCATTTGGTCGAATCTCGGTATGTGGGCCGATATAGGTTGGCCCCTCGATTGTGCAGCAGTGGGGAAGCTTAACTGTTGGATGAATAAAAACATTTTCGCCAACACTGACATTGGCTGGGATTTTTTCCAATCCTTGATTTCTAAAATCAAATGTAGCCAAGGCGATTTGTATATTTTCAATCCATTTCCAAGGCAGCATATCCGGTTTAAAATATTCTTTAAACGGATAATCATCCGGCAGCTGAAATATTTGGGATGAGACCATTTTTTATTTTTTATTTAAATATTGGAGCGGGCGATGAGATTCGAACTCACGACATCCACCTTGGCAAGGTGGTGCTCTACCAATTGAGCTACGCCCGCTTATTTAGGCGTTTTTATATCTTTTGATATGCCCTGTTTGTCAACTAGAATTTAGCATAAAAAAACTGGGAAATTTGATTGATGCATTGCTGTTTTAAAACAGAGAGTTATATATCCTTGTTTTATAAGTATAAAACGAGAATAAATATGTTGAAATATTCTTGCCAGTCTGGAAAGCCACAGCCTCTATGAACAGAAGTTAAAATTTAGCTATTGGAAGGAAGTGTAACATGCAATTATCAGATAATGAAAAAAGAGATGCAATAAAGCTCATACAACAGGGCAAGCCTCTGCCGGATAAATATCGTTTTCTTTTATTTGATGATACTCGCGATGTTGAACTATTGTGGAATGGTAAATCCAATGAAATCTGTAATATTGTTTTGCCATTTCAGGTTATTGAACAGGTTGATGAACCGCGGGCGGAAAAACCTGAGGATGCAACAAAACAGATGCAGCTTTTTGACGATCGAGGCCGTCAGCAAAAGGGCTGGACAAATAAACTGATCTGGGGTGACAATAAGCTAATTCTTTCTTCGTTAAAAAATGGGCCGTTGCGTCAAGCGATAGAAGAGCAGGGTGGCATTAAACTTATCTACATCGATCCGCCTTTTGATGTCGGCGCAGATTTTTCCATGGATATTGAAATTGGTGGTGACCCGGCAACAGGTTCAGGCTCTGAAACTTTTACCAAAAAACCAAACGTTCTGGAAGAATTGGCTTATCGGGATACATGGGGCAAAGGCGCCGACTCATTTATTTCTATGATTTATGAACGGTTGGTTCTGATGCGGGATTTATTGGCCGATGATGGCAGTATTTATGTGCATTGCGATTACCGCTTGAACAGTTTTATACGTCTTGCGATGGAAGAAATTTTTTCAAATTATAAAAACGAAATTATCTGGCAACGGACAACAAACACGGGCAGCAGTAAAGGAATAGCTAATAAGCTTAGTAATGACACAGATTCAATTCTATATTTCACAAAATCTGATAATGCTATTTTCAACAAACAATATCGACCTTACTCGGATGACTATTTAGCTAGATTTAAATTTGAAGATGAAAGAGGGAAATTCCGTTGGCAGTATATGTCAACATATTCAGAAAAAAAACTCGAAGAATTAAAAGCTAGAGGAATGATTAGATGGAAAAATAATTCTAAAAATCCCGAGTATAAACAATATATTTCTACTTTAAAAGGAATACCTTTAAACAATCTGTGGAATGATATTTTTCATATTAATCCAATGGCCAATGAAAATTTGGGATATCCTACTCAAAAACCTTATGAGTTGTTGGAAAGAATCATCAAAGCATCCTCCAACGAAAACGATATCGTCGCCGACTTTTTCTGTGGCTCTGGCACAACAGCTGCTGTAGCTGAAAAACTCAATCGAAAATGGATCATCTCAGACCTCGGCAAATTCGCCATCCACACTACTCGCAAACGTATGATCGGCGTTCAACGTCAACTTAAAGAAGACGGCAAAGACTACCGTGCTTTTGAAATCCTAAATCTCGGCAAGTATGAGCGGCAGCATTACATCGGTATTAATACAAACCTGCGAGAAAAAGAAAAACAGCAGCAGCTTGAACATAAAGAGAAAGATTTTATAAAACTTATTCTGCACGCTTATCGAGCCGAGCAAGTTGAAAATTTCAATTGCTTTCACGGAAAAAAAGCCGGTCGTATGGTGGCAGTTGGGCCGGTCAATCTACCGGTTACTCGCCTGTATGTTGAAGAAATTATATTGGAGTGTCGCAAAAAACGAATTTCCCGCGTCGATATTCTAGCCTTTGAATTTGAGATGGGCTTGTTCCCTAATATTCAGGATGAGGCAAAGAACAAGGGCATCGATCTTGCTATGAAATATATCCCGCGTGAAGTGTTTGATAAAAAAGCCGTCGAGAAGAATCAGGTGGTTTTTCACGATGTCTCTTTTATTGAAGTAAAACCGTATGTTGAAAAAGGTAAGAAAAAAAGTTTGCCTTCAATCGCCATTGAACTGACAGATTTTTCAGTTTTCTATTCGCAGGATTCCATTGATAGTGTTGCCGAACAGCTTAAAAAAGGAAAAGATAAGATTATTGTCTCGCAAGGGCAAATAGTTAAGGTTAGCAAAAATAAAAGCGGTATAGTCACCCGTGAAGTCTTAACCAAAAATTGGACTGACTGGATAGATTACTGGAGTGTTGATTTTGACTTTGAAAGCAAACGGGAAATTGTCAGAGTTAAAAAAGAAATATTATCGGACGATCAATCGGCACACGAAAGCACGAAGGAAGTCCAAGCTAATCTTGAAAAATGGGAAGAAATTTGGACCGGTGACTATATTTTTGAAAATGAATGGCAAAGCTTTCGTACTAAAAAAGACAGAAGTCTTGATTTAAAGACTCCTTACCATGAATGTGAATCAGGGCAATACAAAGTAGCGGTAAAAGTGGTCGATATATTTGGCAATGATACGATGAAGATTATTGAGGTGCGAGTATGAGTATTAAATTTCCATTGTATAATTTGAATGATGAAGAATTTGAAGCCTTAGTAGTTCTTATATGTGAAAGAATATTGGGATTGGGGACAATTGTGTTTAGTGTAGGGAAAGATGCTGGAAAGGATGCTAAGTTTACCGGTAAAGCGAATAGTTTTCCAAGCATATCTGCACCATGGGAAGGTGATTTTATAATTCAGGCTAAGCATACGACAAAACCAGAAGCAAGTTGTTCTGACTCTGATTTTAAAACAATAATTCAAAAAGAGCTGCCAAAGATTAAAGAATTAAAAGAAATTAGGAAGCTGGATCATTATTTGTTGTTTACCAATAGAAAGCTGGCAGGCAGACAGGATTCAAAAATTGAAGATATTATTGCTGAACGCGTTAATATTAATAATCAAATAATTGGGTTAGAACGTATTCAGCTATGGCTGCAAGAATACCCAAGCATTGCCATTACTTTAGGGTTAAACAAACTTCTAATGCCAATTCAGTTCTATGAACAGGATATCCAGGAAATCATTACTACTTTTGCAGAAACAGCAATACCCGAAAGTGATATTAAAAAACTACAAGATGAATTTGCACGAATATCTATTGAAGAAAAAAACAAATTAAATAAACTTGGAAAGGATTATTTTAATAACGTTTTAAAGTCATCCTATGCTGATTTCGATAAAATCAAAATTTTTCTAGAAGATCCCCAAAACGATGATTTTAAGAAAAAATATAAAAACAGTATAAGTGACTTGCAGGAAGAAATAGTTCTTCATAAATTAGATTATGGTGCATTTGAAAATATTTTAAATCATATTTATAAGTTAATTTTAGATATGAGTAATGAGAAGTTAAGAAACAATAGAAATCTAATAAGAATATTTTTGCATTACATGTATGTTAATTGTGATATTGGAATTAAGGAATAAATTAATGTTAAAACCGGATAAACATACCAACCCGCATTACACAGTCGTAAATATTGCAGGATTGATTATCGAACAAATAAAGAAAAACGATATTATGAAGTATGATGATTTATTGAACTATTTAATAAATCAGACATCCGGCGGTATTAAAGATATCTTTGTTTATGCTCTTTCTTTTCTATTTCTTTTGGATAAAATTGAATATTTATCTGACTTGGATGCATTAAAGTTAAAAACATGAAGTTATCAAAAATATATTCAAATGATGAAAAGAATTTTCATAACATTGAATTTAATGACGGTCTTAATGTTATTATTGCTGAAATAACCGACAAAACAAAAACTGAAAAGGACACACATAATCTTGGGAAAACACTTCTTATCTCTGTAATAGATTTCTTGCTATTAAAAAAGGTGGATAACAAGGCCAAATTTTTCCTTACAAAAGGCATTTTTGAAGAACAAGTATTTTTTGCTGAAATAATATTAAATGATGGTTATTATCTGCTTATTCGGCGCAGCGTAAATAACCCAACCAAAATATCATTTAAGAAAAATAAATATAAGCTCAATGAATTTAAGACTGATATTGACTGGGATGAAGATCATATGCCTTTAGATAAGGCTAAGGAATTGTTAAATAAATTTATTAACTATAATGTGTTGCCAAATTGGACATATAGAAATCCTATTACATACTTTTTAAGAACACAAAACGATTTCCTTGATGTTTTTAAACTGGATAAATTTAAGAGTAGGGATAAAGATTGGAAGCCTTTTATGTTTGACCTGCTGGGATTTGATGGGGCTGTAATTCGTAAAAAATATGATTTAGAAGATGATAAAAAAGAATTAGAATCAAAAATAAATACATTGCGACAAGAGGCCAATATTAATATAGAAGAAAAAGATAAAATAGAGGGTTTGATTGAAATTAAACAGGATGAGAAAATTAAAATTGAAACCAATATTAATAAGTTTAACTTTTTTGAAAAAGACAAGATAGTTAACCAGGAGTTGGTAGATGATATTGATAACCGCATACAAATTCTAAATACGGAGAGATACAATTGCACCTTGGAAATTAAAAAAATTGAAACAGCGCTCTCTTCCAAACAAAATTCGTTTGATCTGGATAACCTTAAGGAACTTTACACAGATGTTGAAATATATTTCCCTGAGGTATTAACTAAGGATTTTGAGTCGTTAATAAAATTCAACAAGGCATTAACTGAAGAAAGGAATGCTATTTTAGATGATAATTTAAATTCAGCAAAAGATGTATTATCTAATTTAAATAATGATTTAAAAAAATATGAGAATCAAAAGGAAGAGCTTCTGTCATATCTTACTAAAAGAGACAGTTATGAAAAATTTAAAGAAGCACAAAAACAGTTAGCGAGAAGTGAAGCAGATATTATTCGGCTTAAAGATAAGTTAGCGGCAATAGATAAATCTTATTTGTTAATTCGTGATATTGAAAAGAAAGACAACTTGATAAGTGATAAAATAAAAGAGATAAAATCACTAATTAGTGAACATAAACATTCAGAAATCAGGAAAATTTTTAATACTATTATAAAAGAAATCCTGAATACGAATGCACTGTTGTCGTTAAAGCAAAATAAAGAAGGCAATGTTGAATTTGAAGCCAACATTCAGAATCCTGAAGATTTAACAATTACGGAAGAGGATTACGGTATGACCTATAGAAAATTACTCTGTATGGCATTTGACCTTTCGATATTAATTCACTATTCTAAATATTCTTTCTACCATTTCGTATATCATGATGGAGCATTAGAAGCTTTAGATGACAGAAAGAAAATTATTTTTATAAAGCTCATCAAAAATATTTGCAGAGATTATAATCTGCAATATATTCTAACACTTATCGATTCTGATTTGCCTAAAAATGATAGAAATGAAATTGTTCCGTTCAATGACAGTGAAATTTGTTTAAGGCTAAATGATAGAAACGATGAGGGTAAATTATTTAAAAAGAGCTTTTGAATAAAGCACAGGAAAAACTCAGTAAAATCTGGCAATTGTGGCACAAATTCCATGGGGTCATAACCAACTGATAATGAATAAAATTAAAATAAGTATTTATGCAATTACCGGTGACGAATTTTGTGTTGCCGCTGAGGATGGAGAAAAAGTTTTTGAACAGTTGAAAAAAGCTATTCAAGAAGAAAGGCAGGTTGAAATTTCATTTCTTAATGTTGAAATGCTAACTGCTGCATTTCTAAATACAGCAATTGGTAAACTATACGGTGAATTCGATGAGGAAAAAATAAAAGATAAACTTACAGTTTCCGAAATTTGTAACGCAGATAAACTTCTGCTGAAACGAGTTGTTGATACGGCAAAGGCGTACTACAAAAATCCTGGTCAATTTGAAGAATCCATTAGTAAAGTTATAGATAATCAATTATGAATGAATCTTTTAAATCATAAATAATATGAAAAAATTTATGTCACGTTCGGAAATCATTCAGACATTAAAGAATTTTAAGGAAAAATACTCCACAGAGTATGGGATATTGGTTATAGGGATATTTGGCTCTGCTGCCAGAGACGAAATTAAAGAAACTAGTGATGTGGATGTAGTTGTTAAAATGAAGAAGCAGGATATGTTTTATTTAATTGGTATAAAACAGAATCTTGAAGAATTATTACATGTTCAGGTTGATGTCGTGAGCTATCGCGCGAAAATGAATTCATTTCTAAAAAAACGAATAGAAAAAGAAGCTATCTATGTTTGATAAAGAATTAGTTATAGAAGTTCTGACCCAAATTCAACTAGCTGCTGAAACGTTGTTGGAAAGATTCAAACCGATTAATAATGTTTCGGATTATACAGATTCTCCAGAAGGGATGGAAAAATTAGATGCCGTGTGCATGCAGTTAATTGCAATTGGAGAATCACTCAAAAAACTTGATAAAATAACCAATGAGTCATTGCTTGCAAAATATCCACAAATTGACTGGAAAAAGGCCAAAGGACTACGCGACATTATTTCACACCAATATTTTGACGTAAATACTGAAGCAATTTTTGATGTTTGTAATACCAAGATAAAACCACTTTCAGATACGATCCGACAGATCATTGAAGATAACAAATAAATGGCCATTCATCCAGACTTTCCGGATTCACCTTATGAGATTTTAAATCCTGATATTCGATGGTTCCCGGCTGATGAAACATTGCGTGAAAGCAGTTACGAGAAACTTTTGCCGCCGCTAGTTCATAAGATTAGAAAAGAACTGAAAATATGGCGGGATAAGAATTATGAAGGTGCTACTATTACTAGTAGAGCACTTTTGAAATGGTGGTTTCAAACCGAACATATCAAGGCAATTACAGAAGACTCAACTTTGGGATTTCAGTATTATTACGCTCAGCGTGAGGCGGTTGAAACTATTATCTACCTGACAGATGTTGTGAAATTAAAAGATAAATATGATTTGATGCGCTTTGATTCTTCCGGTGCCGTTTCAGCAAATATGTTTGATGAAGATTGGAAGCGTCTGGTAATAAAAATGGCCACAGGTTCCGGGAAAACAAAGGTATTAAGTCTTATTCTAGCGTGGTGTTATTTTCATAAAACTTATGAAGCTGATTCAGAGCTTGCTCGCAACTTCCTGATTATTGCACCCAATATAATAGTCCTTGATAGAATACGTAAAGATTTTGACGGTCTTGTAATATTCTTTAATGACCCAATATTACCTGATAATGGCTTTGAGGGTAAAAACTGGCGTGACGATTTTCAGCTTACTTTGCATATTCAGGATGAAGTAAATGTTACGCGAAAATTTGGGAATATATTTCTTACAAATATTCATAGAGTTTATGCATCAGAGAATATTGATCCAAGTTTTGAGGATGAAGATATGATGGATTACTTTCTTGGAAAACGTCCATCCGGGCAAACGACAGATTCCAAAGTTGATTTAGGAAATATTGTAAGAGAGATTGATGAATTGGTTGTGCTTAATGATGAAGCACATCACATCCATGACAACAGGTTGGCCTGGTTCAAATCTATTGAGGATATTCATAACCGACTACTACAAAAAGAAGCTTACTTGTCGTTACAGGTTGATGTAACTGCAACACCCAAGCACAATAACGGAGCTATATTTGTGCAAACAGTTTCTGATTATCCTCTTGTTGAAGCAATAACTCAAAATGTTGTTAAACATCCGGTACTGCCTGACTCTGCTAGTCGGGCAAAATTATCTGAAAGAAAAAGTGCTATTTTTACCGAGAAATATACAGACTATATAAACCTGGGTGTAATAGAATGGCGCAAAGCCTATGCGGAAAATGAAAAGCTTGGTAAAAAATCAATTCTCTTTCTAATGACTGATGATACAAAAAACTGTGATGAAGTTGCAGAATATCTTGAAAATACTTATCCGGATTTAAAAAATTCCGTTTTAGTAATTCATACTAAAAACAATGGAGAGATAGCAGAATCTAATTCTGGTAAAAGTAAAGAGGTATTGGAGGATCTCCGTAAAAAATCGAATGAAATTGATAGTTGGGATAGTCCTTATAAAGCCATTGTATCAGTCTTAATGTTAAAAGAAGGTTGGGATGTTAAAAATGTTACAACTATTGTTGGGCTCAGAGCTTATTCTTCTAAAAGCAATATTTTACCTGAGCAAACACTTGGACGAGGATTGCGCAGAATGTATCCCGAATCAAATGTGAAGGAATATGTAAGTGTTGTAGGTACAGATGCTTTCATGGTTTTTGTGGAATCAATTCAGAGTGAAGGTGTGGAGCTGGAACGTTCAGAAATGGGTGAAGGAACAACTCCTAAGGCTCCTATCATCGTAGAAGTTGATAATGACAACGCCAATAAAAGTATTGAAATTCTTGATATTGAAATTCCGGTTTTAACAGCTCGTATTTACAGAGAATATAAAAATCTTGAAAATCTGAATCCGGCTGAGTTTGGTAATAAAAAAATAGAGTATCAACAGTTTAACGAAGAAGAACAACGAAAGATTGTTTTCAGAAATATTACTACCGGTGAAATTTCTCATTCAACGATTTTGGAATCTAACACCAATACAGATTATCGAAGTGTTGTCGGATATTTTAGCCAGACAATCATGAAAGAAATGAGACTCGTTAGTGGGTATGATATTCTCTATGGAAAAGTAAAAGAGTTTATTAAAGAACATCTTTTTACTCAAAAAATTGACATTGATAACCTCAATACACTTCGAAATCTTTCGGAATTGGCAGCGAATAAAACAATAGTTGAAACGTTCAAAATATTCATAAACGATCTAACCGTTCAGGATAAAGGAAGTGCTGAAATACGAGATTATATAAAACTGCGAAATACACGGCCATTTATTGTAAAGGAGCAAGGCTATATTCTTCCAAAGAAAAGCTTATTTAATAAAATTATTGGAGACAATAAACTTGAATTGGAATTCACCAATTTTCTCGAATCTTGTGATGATGTTATTTCTTTTTCAAAGAATTACTTTGCTGTAAACTTCAGGATTGATTATGTAAATGCAAAAGGGGATATCTCAAATTATTATCCTGATTTTATCGTTAAAAGTTCTGGAAATGAAATATATATTGTTGAAACTAAAGGATTGGAGGATCTTGATGTTCCTTTAAAAATGGAGAGGTTGAAAGGGTGGTGCGAAGACATAAATAACGTGCAAAGTAAAATTAAATACGACTTTGTATTGGTAGATGAAGAAGGATTTTATAAATACAATCCAAAGAATTTTAAGAGTCTGGTAAATGCTTTTGAACAGTATAAGAATCGTGGAGGATAATAAAATTTTGCAATCCTGACTGAGATTTTGTAAATAGAGGAGTATTTGTTGTCTTTGTTATTTAACGCTTACTAATTATCGCTTGCGCACTAGCATAATTTGATTTCCCTCTGTGTCGATACACATTGCCAGATGGGGTGGCTCACCATTTTCAGGTTTTGGCTCAGTAGGACATTTGCCTCCTGCCCCAATTATTTCTATTGATCCGGCAATCACATCAGCGACCTGAAATGTTAACCCAGTCCATGTTTTATTTCCTTCTCCACCACTGTGAATTGAAATGAGTCCATCAGCTATTTTTAGCTCAGTAATATGTGGGTTTTGTTTAACAATTTTTCCTCCGAAAACTTTACTGTAAAATTGTACTGCGCGTTCAGTGTTTTCAGCCCAAATTGTATATTTTAAATTTTCAACAATCATACTTAATATATAATTACTAATTACTAAATATCAATTAATATGAATCGTTGTTGCATTTTCAGTCTGATTATATTTTAAGCGTCTACTATGGATCCCTTAACTCAAGGCATTTTAGGTGCTACAGTTGCGCAATCGATATTACGATCTCGGCAAGTTCGAGCAATTTCATTTGCCGGTTTAGTTGGAGGACTTTTAGCAGATGCAGATGTAGTTATTCGTTCACCGGATGATTCGTTATTATTTTTAAAATACCATCGCCATTTTACTCATTCGCTTATATTTATACCTGTAGGCGGGCTGTTGGCGGTGCTATTTTGTTGGCCGTTCTTAAAGAGTAGATTGAGTTTTTTGAAAATCTATTTGGCGACAACTTCCGGTTATGCAACACATGGGTTGCTTGATGCTTGCACGAGTTACGGCACACATCTTTTTTGGCCTTTTTTGTCAATACGTATTTCCTGGAGTGTTATTTCAATTATCGATCCACTATTTACACTTCCTCTGCTTATTCTCTGTATAATCACATTTATCAAGCGTGATCGAAGGTGGAGTCGCGGTGCTGTAATTTACGCTGTAATTTATCTTTCAATTGGCATTTGGCAGCATAGTAGGGTAATTAATCAAGTCGAACAATTGGCACAGGATCGCGGACATACTATCACTAGAACAGTCGCTCATCCCACTATCGGTAGTTTGGTTTTATGGCGAACTCTATATGAAAGTAATGAGCGTCTATTTGTTAACGGTATAAGAATTGCACCATGGAGTAGTGAAGTTCAAATCATACCAGGTGATTCTATTGAGAAATTTATTCCCGAAAAAAATCCTCTAAAATTTCCCACAGATTCTATCGCGTATTTCGATACTTTTCGGTTTTATTATTTTTCTGATGGTTGGTTAGCTGCACTGGAAAGTAGGCAACGCTTTTTAATAATAGGTGATATGCGTTACAGTATGTTTCCCGATAGTTTAATGCCTATTTGGGGAATACTAGTCGATCCAGGTTATCCACATAATCATGCGGAATACATCAATTTGAGGGAAATTAAAGAGGGTGATATCAGTCGTTACTGGAAAATGGTTAAGGGTATTTAGATTTTTGAAAACAGAAAACAGAAAACAGAAAACAGAATACAGAAAACAGAATACAGAAAACAGAAATAATAAATTATTAGTTATTCTTTAATATCTGCCAGTTGAAATTTTGCTATCGGCTATCGGCTATCGGCTATTGGCTATTGGCTATTGACTATTTGCTATCAGGTGAGTCAGTTCTTAAACTTATAGCATATAAAAAGTTAATACTTGAAACATGAAACAAAAATTTGATGATTGGGTCAATTTTTTGAAATGAATTATATATTGTTTTATTAACTTTAATTTTTAAAGTAAAATATGTCCAAACAACTAAACGAAATTAATGAAATGGTAAAAGAAGCTTCAGCCTGGGTAGGGCTTCTTGAGCGTGAAATGGCAAGGGTTATTGTTGGCCAAAAATACTTGATTGATCGCCTGATTATTGGCCTGATATCCAATGGGCATGTTCTATTAGAAGGTGTTCCCGGACTCGCTAAAACTCTTTCTATCCGCACACTCGCAAAAGCAATCGATGCGAAATTTCAGCGTATTCAGTTTACTCCGGATTTGCTACCGGCAGATATTATTGGAACTCTAATTTATAACCCGAAAGAAGGAGATTTTATTACAAAAAAAGGGCCTATCTTTTCTCAGCTCGTATTGGCTGATGAAATAAATCGTGCACCAGCTAAAGTCCAAAGTGCACTTCTTGAAGCAATGCAAGAGCATCAGGTAACAATCGGCGATGAAACTTTTCAACTGCCAAATCCATTTTTAGTTTTAGCTACTGAAAACCCTATCGATCAGGAAGGGACTTATTCTCTGCCTGAAGCACAAGTCGATCGTTTTATGCTCAAACTTCAAATCGGGTATCCGAGTCAAGAAGAAGAGCGCAAAATTTTGGATACCATGGCTTCAACTACGCCAGATTATGAAATAAATTCTGTTATTAAAACAGAAGATATTTTAAAAGCAAAACAGGTTGTTAATGAAATATATATTGATGAAAAAGTTAAAGATTATATTATCGAAATTATATTTGCTACACGTGATCCAGAAAGATTTAGACTTAAAGAAATCCGTGACTTTATCCAATATGGTGCATCACCTCGTGCTACAATTGCTATGACGTTAGCTGCAAAAGCTTGGGCTTTTTTACAGGGTCGCGGTTATGTAACCCCACAGGATGTGAAAACAATCGGCATGGATGTTTTACGTCATCGCGTGATTATAAGTTACGAAGCTGAGGCCGAAGATATTTCTAGCGAAACGGTTATCCAGAAAATTTTTGATACTATACCGGTGCCTTAAAATTTAATTTTAAAGTTATCAAAAGTTTCGAAAATTAATATCATATAATAGCGGATGAATTTGAGTACTGATAGTACCAGGGAAATTTTAAAAAAAGTAAGACAAATTGAAATTCGAACTCGGCGCTTTGTCACTGAGTCAATGATTGGTGCCTATCACAGTGTGTTCAAAGGCCAGGGGATTGATTTTGAAGAAGTTCGTGAATACTCTCCTGGCGATGATGTTCGATCAATTGACTGGAATGTGACAGCAAAAATGGATCGACCTTTTATTAAAACTTACAAGGAAGAGCGAGAGCTGACTATTATGCTTATTGTTGATCTAAGCGCATCGGGTGAGTTTGGTTCAAATGAGCAAAGCAAGCGTGAACTTCTCGCAGAATTAGCGAGTGTTCTGGCATTTTCAGCTTCAAGAAATAATGATAAAATAGGATTGTTGCTTTTTACTGATACTATTGAAAAATTTATTTTTCCACGTAAAGGCAGACAACATATATTGCGGGTGATTCGCGAAATATTATTCTTCAAACCAAAAAATAAAGGCACTGATATTCCGATGGCTATGAATTATTTGAATAAAATAATACGTAGAAAGTCTGTTGTTTTTTTGCTGTCTGATTTTCTTGAAAACGACTTATTGAACAATCCTTTTGATTTTTCCTTAAAAAATATTCCTTTAATTCAATCAATTTCTCTAACGAATAAAAGACATGATCTTATTTGTGTCGACTGCAGTGATCCCCGTGAAATTGAATTGCCTCAGATTGGTATTATTAATTTGGAAGATGCCGAATCTGGTGAGATTGTTGAAATCGATACATCAAATTTACAACTGCTAAATGCATACAATATACAGAATAAATCACGTCAGTTAGCTTTTGAGCACCAGCTCCGTCAACTAGGTGTCGATCATATAACCGTTTCAACTAATCGACCTTATATTACTTCATTACGAGAGTTTTTTCAACGAAGAGAACGTCGCAGATAGTATTTTAAATATGAAACACAAGGTGCTTAGACTGATTTTATGTTTTGTGAGTTCTTCATTACTTGCAGCCGAACTGCCGAATGGATTTGTTGACTCAAGACATTATAACATTTCAAAGATGCCGTACTATATTACCGGTGTGACTTTGGTTTTACTGATAATTATTGGAATACTCATAAGTCGTTATATTAAAAGAAAAGTTAGAATCAGAATAGAAGAAGCTAATTATATATCACCCTATGATCTGGCTAAAAATGAATTGAAACCTGCCCGCGAATTAATGATCTCAGGGAGCGAAAAAAAATTTACTATAACTGTTTCAAATATATTGCGACGTTACATAGAAGATCAATTTAATATGCCTGCATCAGAAAGCACAACAGAAGAATTTTTGCCATTAGCTGTTAAGCATCCATTGATACAAGGATCATTAGCTGATAGGTTGTCTTCATTTTTACAACAATGTGATTTAGTTAAATTTGCACGACAAAATATTGAGCAGGAAAATATGGAGGAATTGTACGTAAGTGCGGAAAGTTTTATCGAAAAGTCTTATTCAAAAAGTCGTCAATATAAGGATCCTGAATTAATAAATATCGGAAGATAAGGTTGGAACGACTTTTCCGGTTTCGATTTACTCTGTGTGTTATGTAGCTATAACCATTGGCAAACTTTCAATAGTTGACGTCCTGAAATATATAGATAAATTTACACTTTTCTAAACAGTAACTATATTTAACAAAATTAATTAAATGAGCGAATTTTTGGTACTATTAAAAGGCGGACATACAAAACATGACGAAATGTCTGAGGATGACCAAAGTGCATACTACAAAAAGTGGGAAACTTTTATGAATACATTAAAGTCGAGTGAGGTGATCATTGGAGGTGCACCGTTGGCCAGACAGGGTATAATGTTCAATGGATCTTTTGAAAAGCAATCAGAATGGGAGCTGGATATTGAGAATTCAATTGGTGGGTTCATAATTATTAAAGCAGATAATCTGGAATCTGCAGCGGAACTGTTAAAAGAGTGCCCAATATTTGATACGGATGGTAAAATTGAACTCAGACCGCATGAAAGTATGTAGTTCATGTATTATGTTTAATTTCTTTAAAATTTTTTCGATATTCAAAGATGATTGAGAATGAAAATTATTTGGAAATTAAAGCTGGTAAGAGAAGTTTTGATAAAGGATTAGTTTTATTGATCATTGGCAGCGTTTTGCTATGGGCTTACATTGATCTAGAATTAATATTTCCAGATGCAGTTCCAAAAGAAAAAATATTTCTTTTTAGACTAGCTGCAATTTGCTTCTTTATACCAGGTTCATTTTATGTGTTTTTGCCTCGCTATTCCCGATTCTTAAAGAAAAAGAAAGAAGTTCTCATTGGCTTTAAATTATTGGGTTTAGTTCCACTATTTTGGAGGATGAAATTTAATAGAATGTTCATTGATACCAAACGAGGTAAAAGAAGATTTAGTAATCTTCAATCTTACATAAAAAAATATATTATTTGTGTTGAAAAGGAAAAGAAATTTAAACCACTTAACTTTTTTTCCAAAATTGCTTCATTTAAAAGACAACAGGAAGCAGTTGATTTATTTAAAAAGATAACTTCTTATTATAATATTGTTCCGGCTAAATCATTGGAGCAAATTAAGGTAGAACTCGATATTGAATCCGGGCAAGTTGAGAGGCTTAAATTAAAAACAGTATTTGAAGATTTTATTTTACGCAACTGGTTACATTCAGATATGACTTCTCTTGTCAAATTTGCCAACAATCGAAATATTTGGAAAAATATGACGAGTGAGTTTCCACACCCTTATTCCGAAACAGATGCTTATAGTTGGTTAGGAAAAGTGGAGCAAATGTCATATCAGTCAGATTGGGCGATTGAAGTCGATGGCGTTGTCGTGGGAAATGTGGGTTTTATACTAAATAAAGGAATGTTTAATAAGACTGCCCAATTAATTTTTTGGATAGGAGAACAATATTGGAACAAAGGAATTATGTCTACAGCATTGTGTGAACTAGTGCCTTACATAATGGATAATTTTGGATTGATACGATTGGAAGCTCATGTATTTGAAAATAATCAGGCCGCGATGAAAGTATTGGAAAAAAGTGGATTTAGTAATGAAGCGCTATTGAAGTCTGCAGCATTTAAAGACGAAAAGGTCGTTGATTTAATTTTATTTTCAAAAGTTAAAAAAACTTTTACTCACCCTGCATATAAAACCCAAATTACATCAATTAAATCCGATCAAAAACAGACAATAAAAACAGCTAACAAGAAATCTATAAAGAATTTTTAGTCTATAAATTTTGGAATATATATTCCTGTATATTCTCTATTTAATTAAGATTCAGTATGATTCCTGGAATTAATTTAGTATGTTGATATTATTATTCTTAACAACCTTGTTTCTAGCTTACACAAATGGTGCCAACGATAATTTCAAGGGAGTTGCTACACTTTATGGAAGTCGAACGGTAAATTATAATACAGCTATATCAATAGCGACAATCGCTACTTTTGCCGGATCAATCAGTGCAATATTTTTAGCAAACGGACTAATTAACAATTTTTCAGGTAAGGGTCTGGTTCCTCAGGAAATTATTGGATCTGTAGATTTTTTAATGGCTTTGGGATTGGGAGCTGCTCTAACTGTCTTGATTGCTACTTTATTTGGATTACCTATTTCAACAACTCATAGTTTGGTTGGAGCTTTGTTTGGTGCTGGCCTGATGTCGGTCGGTGCTGATGTGAATATAGACAGATTACTTGCAACTTTCTTTATTCCTTTGCTGGCTAGTCCATTTATTGCACTGCTACTTGGGGCGATTGTTTACTTGGGTTTTAATAAAGTCCGTGAATTATTGGGAGTTCATAAAGAGAGCTGTATCTGCTATGGAGAACAAAAACAATTTGTTCCAATATCTTCACTTAATCCTGATCAACTAAACCGAATTAACGTTGAAACAGAAAAAAATAATGTGACTGTGGGTGATATATCGATATCGACTGCAGATATCAACGAGTGTGTCGAAATATATACTGATAATGCCTGGGGCATGCCATTACAGAAGTTGCTTGATTTTGCTCATTGCATCAGCGCAGTTTCTGTTTCGTTTGCTCGTGGGTTAAATGATACTCCAAAAATTGCCGGATTATTAGTTGCAATATCTGTGTTTAATATAAACTGGGGAATGGTGGCAATAGCTATTGGAATGGCTGTAGGTGGTTTATTAAATGCACGTCGTGTAGCTGAAAACATGAGTAATAAAATTACTACACTGAATCATGGACAGGGATTTTCTGCAAACCTTGTAACTAGCATTTTAGTAATTTTTGCCAGTAAAATTGGAGTGCCCGTATCGACAACACATGTATCTGTCGGGGCAATATTTGGTATCAGTACTATTAGTGGAAATCGAAATAAGAGTATGATAAAAAATATACTATTTTCTTGGTTATTTACTCTGCCAATAGCCATGTTTTTAAGTGCATCAATTTATTTTTTATTATCAATTATTTAAAAAATTCTTAACTACTTTAAATTACTATGTGTGCAATAATATAGTAATCGCTACCAATACGCCTGTACGATTATTGATACAATTGCATTGGGTAGGAATGACTCGTCCTGGACTGAGCAATTGTCGAAGGCTCAGTCATCCTCTTCCAGTCATGCGCGATTTCAACATCAATATCAGTAACGCAACCAATCCACGGATGCCTCGGCCTCGGCCGTGAGCTCAGCCGAACGGAGATGTATTTTCACCAAACTTCTTTTTCTATACTGGTTCTGGAAAATAATTTCACAAAGTGATTTGAAAAAGTTATGAAGGCTCAAGTTACCATAGATTACTTCGTCCAGCCGTCGTAGCAATAGGCTACTATGGCGGAGTAGGCTCGTGTTGCTCCTCGCAATGACTACGGTGTTTTCATTTGTCATTGCGAATTCGACTTTAGTCGAATGTGGCAATCCATCTGACTTTTTTTGAAAATAATTCATGGAATCAGTATAAATAAATATTGGCAGATGTTATATCATCCCAGGGAGCAAAATGACCCGGCAATCCATCACGTTAATTTTATCTACATTGATTTTCATACTCAAATTGATGAGCTCATAATGTCACTTTAAATCTAAGGAAGAGTTGGGTGTTGCCTGGTTGAAATTGCGCCATATTACTTGGAATAATTGGCTTAACGATTTCTTGGATAAAAAGCTAAACCTGACACCGGCTGCCAAAATCCTTCGAACATTTGATTTTCTCGAGGACTGGATGATTAAATGTGACTTTCGAGGATGTGCATTCTTAAATACTTTGGCAGAGACACCGGAAAATAAAAATCCGCTTCGCAAAGAAATACTTATGCATAAAAAACAACTACTGGATGACTTTCAATTTCTTGTCGATGAACATTTCAAAACCCTCCCCAAGAAAGAAAGAACTCAAATTAGCCGTTCAATTTTTATTGTCTTCGAGGGTGCCTTAATTGAAGCGCAGAATTTCCGTGAACTTTGGCCGATAAAAACAGCAAAAAAACAAGTTAAACAAATGCTTGAATAATTTTTTTAAATAATAAGACCGACCGGTCGCTTAATATTTTAACAATAATTAATTAACATATAAACAATAGTAAAATGAAAATAGAAAGGTTAACAATGAACATAAAAAATAATATAATATATTCGATCCTGGCAGGTTTGACATTTGTAGTATCCGCAGTTGCATCAGAAAATAATCACGCAAACGTCTCGAATAAAGAGACGATTCAGTACCATAACGTGGATGTTGACGGCGTTAATATCTTCTACCGAGAAGCCGGTTCTCCAAATAATCCAACGATATTACTCCTGCATGGATTTCCAACATCATCACACATGTTTAGAAATCTAATGAGTGATCTTGCTGCTGATTTTCATTTGATTGCGCCTGACTATCCGGGATTTGGCAATAGTGATCAACCTTCAATGGATGATTTTGATTACACATTTGATAATCTTGCGAAAGTTGTTGAAAAATTTACAGAGCAGTTAGGACTTAATTCATATAGTCTATATCTTATGGATTATGGGGCACCGATTGGATTTCGATTGGCAACGGCACATCCGGAAAGAGTCGAAGCGCTTATCATCCAAAATGGCAATGCTTACGAGGAGGGGTTGCGTGACTTTTGGAAGCCAATCCGTAATTATTGGAAAGCAAGAACGCCAGAAAATGCAAAACCACTGGGTGGCTTTATTACACTGGAAGGAGTAAAATGGCAATATACTCACGGTGTCAGAAATCCTGCAACAATAAGTCCCGACAACTGGAATATAGATCTTCGACACCTCACTAAGGAGGGAAATCCAGAGATTCAGTTACAGTTATTTTATGACTATGGAACGAATCCTGGGCTCTATTCTGAATGGCAGCAATATTTGCGTGATAATCAGCCACCTACATTGATTGTTTGGGGAAAGAATGATTATATATTTCCAGCCGACGGTGCTTATCCATACCTGAAAGATCTTAAGCAAATAGATTTTCACCTTCTCAATACCGGACATTTTGCACTTGAGGAAGATGGTAAGGTTATTGCAAATCTGATCAGCGAATTTTTGCCACGCTATTTCAGTGGAGCAAAAATTAATCAGCACGCAATGATTTCGAAGTAAAATAACAACTATTAGAATTGAAATATCTAGCTATGAAGTTATAGTGATTGCCATCCCGATTTTACAACGAGACTTAACAACTCTTGCAATGATAATCACTTTGTCATCGAGAGGAGCGAAGCGACGCGGCGATCTATGATTATGAAATCATAAATCTACATAGATTGCCACGTCCCGATAAATCGGAACTCGCAATGACAATCACTTTGTCATCGAGAGGAGCGAAGCG
>JAJFLR010000013.1:0-27500 GCA_021772565.1 Opitutales bacterium
ATTAAAAATCCCGGGTGCATCATGGAATATAGATAATGCCAATGCAATGGCTGCTGCCAGAAGCTTAAGAGCTAACGACCTTTGGGATGATTATTGGCACAATTTAGCTGCTTGATCTCCCCGCACTTTTATTTGCACCCTTTGCAGGCAGGAACCGGGGTTAAGGCTGGACACAGGTAACTTTGTATGGCAATATTTTTCATAGTTTATAAAGTTCAAACGGTATTATAAACACCGTTTTTAGCCGAAACGAGCAAGATTTTGCTCGTTTCGGCATTTTGTTTTTAAAATAAAATATTGCAGATCAATCGCTTGCGTTTTTGGGACAAGCCCTAATTATTCAAGAACCTGTGGTAGTGACCACAGAGTTTGGCACTGCGTAATTTTTAGGAGTAATTACCTTGTAAATATGCCAGAAGTTTAGAATTGAGGTAAATGTCACAACACTACCAGGTACGCTTTATTAATAGCGTCATGTTCAATTAATTTATCCATCACATTTTTCTCAAGAATACTATCAAGCTGTAAAATAGTTATGGCATTATCCCCAACTGTATTTCTGCTCAATGACATATTAGCAATATTGACATTAAATTCTCCAAGCATTGTGCCAACCATACCAACAATACCCGGTATATCCTGATTTTCTAATATCAATAGATGTCCTTCTAGTGAAGAATCAATATCACGTCCATTAACGCAAACTATTCTGGGACGATTATTTTTTCCAATCAGAGTACCTTCAACACAAAAAGATTCTCCTTTCTTTGTCGTAGATTCGACACGTATTAACTCATTATAATCAATTTCTGTATTCGATTTTATAATATCAACGGAAACCCCCAGTCTCTTCATCAAATGAGGTGCATTAATATCATTTACATCATCACCACTAATCCTTTTTAAATATCCACGCTGAATGCTTCTGGTTAATGGCATAGCATCAAGATCAACAATCTTTCCCCAATAAGTAATCTGTAATTTTTCAATTTGAGTATTTGATATTTGCTGTAATACAGAACCCAATTTCTCACCTAAATTTATATAAGGTCTTAAAACCTTTAAAGTGTTTGAATCGACAGACGGCATATTTACTGCGTTTTTTATCATGTTACTTTTTAAGGCCAATTTAATTGTTTCAACAATTTCAAGACCTACACTCACTTGTGCTTCTTTTGTAGATGCTCCTAAATGGGGTGATAGAACTATTCCGGAAACATCTCTCAATTTGCTCTCTTTAGATAATGGCTCTTCATCATAAACATCCAATCCGGCAGCGGCAACCTTGCCGCTTTTTACTGCATCTATTAAATCAGATTCATTTACCAGACCGCCACGAGCACAATTAATAATTCGCACTCCATCTTTCATTTTAGAAATACTTTCAGCATTAATCAGATTAAGAGTCTGATCATTCTTGGGCATATGTATAGTGATGTAATCAGATTTTGAAAATATTTTATCCAATTCAACTTGCTCAACTTCTAATGCCTTAGCACGATCAGAAGTTAAATAAGGATCATAGGCCAAAACTCTCATTCCAAATGCTCTAGCGCGTTTTGCAATTTCACTGCCAATTCTTCCCAATCCTAAAATTCCTAATACCTTTGTATAAAGTTCTGATCCGGCAAATAGTTTTCGATCCCACTTACCTTCTTTCATGGAAGTATACGCCTGTGCTATAGGTCTGGCCGCACATAGAATATGGGTAAATGTTAATTCAGCTGTCGCAATTGTATTTCCACCAGGAGTGTTCATGACAACTATTCCTCGTTCTGTTGCCGCGTCAACATCAACATTATCAACACCAACACCGGCGCGACCAATTGCAATCAAATTGGCAGATGATGAAATAATATCCGATGTAACTTTAGTTTCACTCCGAACAATTATCGCATGCGCATTCAACATCAGTTCTTTAATTTTGTCCTGAGTTGAACCATAAGCTTCAATTACTTCAAAGTCCTTTTCATTTTTAAGAGCAGTTACGCCTGCCTCAGCTATTTTATCTGCAACAATAATTTTCATATCTATAATTAAGGCGCTCAAGTAATTAATAGAACAGTAAAATTGCAATATTAATTAGTTTCTATGAGACAATTGAAATAAATCTGTATCTTGAAATATTTAATATAGTTTGAAAATGTGGGGCATTTAATACAATATTATTCCAATAAATCAAAATAGGGTACTGATCCTTTTTAAGCAATAATATGAAACATCAAATTGAATGAGTGATGATTCTTCAGCTACTGAACAGAACGTAGTAAAAAAATATATTCATAAATCTGATAATAAAGATAATGAATCACTGGAAAATTTTATTAAATGTTTATCAGTTTTCGGTTGGGGTTTTATTGCACTGGTTGGCTCAAAATTTTTATATATTATAGTACCTCTGGATTTTTCAAACCCCGAATGGTCAATGCATACAATTGGGCAATTTGTAGAAATATCATGGTTAATCATGATTGGGTTACTTCTAATTTTCATCCAATTCCAAACAACTGTCGATGACAGAACAGTTTTAAGAATTACTATATTACGATTTATAATTTTACTGGTTGGTATCATTTATTTGATTTTCATTCCATTATTAGGGCGAAATATTGAACAATACTACAGACAGTTAGCATCTGACTTTTTTACAAATATTGATCGTGAAAAGTCGGATTTTATTGGAATAATTGAAATCGTTAAGAGTTCACAGTCAATAGAAGATTTACACGTTCTTATAGATAGATATAAATACCCGTCGAACGATATATTTGCCTTAGAAAATATTGGCACAATGAAACATTATCTATCAAGATATTTGGCGACAAACCATAACAATAAATTGCTAGTTATAAACCACAACCAAAGAAATAAAAAAATTAAACTTTTGAAAAATTCAATGGGCTGGTGTATGGGCAGTTTTATTTCCGGTGTGATATTAATTGCATTTTGGTATAGAACCAAGTGGATTTTAGAATTTTTAGCTGATATTCAGAAAAAGTTTAAGGTGAAAAATGATCAAAGGGATCAAAGGGAAAGACGTAGGAATCACTCATCATCAAACGATTCACAGGTAAGTAATAGTGATGAAGAATCTCATCATCGCAGAAGAAGACGCAGAAGGAGGTCCTCTTCAGATGAAGAAGATGAAAGTAATATAGAATCTCCTGAAAAAGAATCCAGTGAAGATATAAGAACAATAATTGGTGAAGAACGCATCAGTACTATCGTAAACCAGAATAATGACGATGCCCCCAAAGAGTATAGAAAACGCAGAAGAAAATCCCCTTCAAATGAAGATGATAAAGATGATTTAAAATCTCCTGATACCGAATCAATTGATGATATTAAATCCGAAGTTATTGAAAAAAAACAAAACTCACCTGAATCTGAAGAGAGCGATCAGTTTCAAAGAGAGTATAGAAAAGGAAAACGTAGATCATCGACTGATAAATCTGACTCAGAAGAGAAATCAACCGATAAAAGTCTATCGCCTGAAGATGAAGCGTTCGAAATTGAGTGGCGCAAACGTAGAAAAAGAAGATAACCGTACAATTTAGAAACATCAGATAAAATTGAGTGAAAATATAATTACGTTTACTACACCACAAAAATTTAATAAAGTTCGTGTCGATAAAGTTGCCCACCATTTTTACCCTCAGTACAGTCGAACTCAAATACAACGATACATAGACCAAGGAAATGCTTGGCTAGATGAACACGTAATTACAAAAAGCCATAAAGTTTTAACGGGAGATTCTATTATTATAGAAGTTCCAGAATTAAAAACATCGGAATTAAAGGCTGTAAACATTCCACTAAATTTAATATTTGAGGACAAAAATCTAATTGTATTAAATAAAAAATCCGGAATGATTGTTCATCCTGGAATCGGGACAGCAGAAGATACTCTAGTACATGCTCTTTTATATCATTGCCAGGGTAACTTGAGTGGTATTGGTGGAATTGAAAGACCTGGAATAGTACATCGTTTAGACAAAGAAACATCCGGCTTAATGATAGTTGCCAAATCCGATAGTGCATTCCAGTCACTGAGTACTATGTTTAGTGAAAGAACCATTAAAAAAGAGTATATAGCTTTAGTGAGTGGTATCACTCAATTAAACTCAGGAACTATAAACAAACCAATCGGCAGGCATCCTGTGAAGAGACACATGATGGCTGTCACCGCCAAAGGCAGATTTGCAAAAACCGATTGGGAATTAATTGAAAAATTTAATAATATTATATCTCTCCTGCGAATTCAATTGCACACAGGACGCACTCATCAAATAAGAGTACATCTTTCAAATATGGGATATCCAATCTTGGGTGACACTACCTATGGTTATAAAAATTCTAATATAGATAAATTTAGAGCCAGCAGAGTTATGCTTCATTCACAAAGGTTAAATTTCAAACACCCAATCACAGGTGAAAATTTAGAATTCTATGCTGAATTTCCGGAAGATTTTAAAAATCTATTAGATAAATTAAGATAAAACTTCTGCGGCAATTCCCACCCGGAGATTATTTTGTGAATACATACAATTTTCTGCCATTAGAATTTTCATCAAGGTAATCAACGTTAAAATGGCAACTGGCATAATATCAGCTCGATTTTCAGATAGCCCTGGAACCAAACATCTATTTTTCAAATTAAGATCTGATAATTCAGCATAGAGTTTACTCAAATCTTCAATACACATTAATAAAGGAAATTCCAGTAATGATTTACCGCTCTTCTTTGCTAACATAGAACGACAACAAGCAATTGAACCTCCTGTTCCAACAAGAGTTTTATTTATTTCATTCAAATTAAAAAGGCTATTATTTACTGCGTGAAAAATGTGATTTGAAATACTTTCTTTTACATCTACGGTTATTTTATTGGAGATGTTATTCACAAATTTATCAGTTAAACGCACCGCCCCTAACGGCAAACTAATAACCTGTTTAACATGCTTGTTATTAAATTCAATAAGCTCAACACTACCACCGCCAATATCTGCTAAAAAAAAATTATGCATGTTTTTTAACACAGGATCTAACAAAACTCCTCGACCAATATAATTTGCCTCCTCAATACCAGTTAGAATTCGAACTTTTTTTCCAGTTCTGTTAAAAATTTTATTAGTAAATATGTGTCGATTAACAGCATCTCGAACCGCACTTGTCGCAATTATAAAAATATCTTCCACATTATATTTATCCGCCTGCCTGATTAAATCTTCAACACAGTTACAACCGTTAATCATTGCCGTATTAGATAACGCTGAATTGTTTTTTTCCAAACCTTCACTGATTCGTGTAGCAGAAACACAAGATTTTATAATTATTGGACAATGATCATTACTCTTTTTAGCAACAAGTAACTTAATTGTATTACTTCCAATATCAATGACACCGATAGTCTTACACATTAACCTACAATTTAAAACCTTCTTTTGAGACTATTACGACATACTCCCCTTTCGTGGCCTGACTCTGTAGTTTTTCCTTAACGTACATCACACTTCCAACGTTAATTGACTCAAAGGTTTTAGTCAGTTCTCTTGCTACACAAATTACCCTTTCTTTGCCTACTACAGAAATAAGATCATCGATAAACTTATCAATCCGATGAACTGATTCATAATAAATTATAGAATATTCAAAATCCAAATACTTGGCAAAAAATTTAACACGTGCCGATTTTCTTGGAGGTAAAAATCCGGCAAACAAAAATCCGTCACTTGGTAACCCGGATATTGATAATGCACTTACTGCTGCATTTGCTCCTGGCAAAGGAATAACCGGTAACTGTCGATGTCGGCATTCTCTAACAAGACGAAATCCGGGATCACTTATTGCCGGTGTGCCAGCCTCAGAGATAACGGCAACTGAATTTCCGGAATTAATTTTATCTGCTAATTCAATAGCTTTTTCACATTCATTCTGTTCACGATAAGTTGTGAGTTGTGCTGTAATCCCATAATATAACAACAGCCTCTTAGACTTATTTATATTTTCACACGCAATAATATCGCATGTTTGCAATATCCCAATTGCACGAATTGTTATATCTTCAAGATTACCTATTGGTGTTGCTATTATATATAACTTGCCTGGCTTTGCTTTAAATGAAGATGACAAATTCGACATCAAATTAACCAGAATGAATTACTTTTTAGTTAGTTCCTGGAACTCCGGGAACTTGCCCCTCCCAGTTTTGAGGTCGACTCCATGGTATCTTAGATTGATCAGGATTTCCCGCCTGACAACCTGATATCAAAAAGCAAACTACACAGATTAAACATAGTGATACTATATTTTTTAGATTATTTTTAATCATAGTACTATTGAATTATAAATGTAACATCATCACCATTTTTTAATTTAAAGGGTTGACCAAAATCAAAAACTAATTGTGCAACACTAAAATCATTTTTGACGTTGGTAATTACAAGTTTCGCTAGTTTTACATTATCTTTTTTTACCAGTAATTCCATATCAACAATAGCATCCTGTGATGCTCCTAAACTAATCGCAACAATCTTATACTTATCATCAACTTCAAGAACCTTCCCCTTTATCACTTTTCCAATATTTAAAGACGTGTCGTGATTATTTCGATTACTGTTAAATTCATCCGATTGATTTCTATTAGTTTTACTTGAAAGCCCGGCAATATAAGACTCATTCTCTTCACGTAAACTTTCAATTTCAGCTTTAAGTTCTTCGATTTGTAATTCACAATCAGCAATCTTTGAGCTATTATTATCCAGCTGAGGTGCTGTCTTAACCGATATTAGTTCCTTCTTTAAATTATTTATTTCTTCAATTTTTAAATCGATATCTTTATTAGAATCACTGAGGCTTTTATTTAATTCACTCAATTCTGTTCTAAACTGTTTAATCTGTTGATAATATTTTGCACTCTTTCCCTTTTCAGAAAGTATGTCTGATCTTAAACTTTCAACCAGTTTATCCAATGACGTTACTTTTCGATTAGCTTGCTCACTCTCCCTATCCGCTTCAATCTCAGCAGCAACTGCATTATTTTTTTCTATTTCTAGTTGTTTCTTCGTATCCCCGATTACAAAATATAAGATAACCGTAGAGATAGCACATATTATAGCTGTAACTCGAAAAATTATTGATAAGAATTTCATAGATAATTTTTATCTCCTAATTAATTTTAATTGCAATTATTTTTATTATAATTTTTTGCAATGTTCAAAACAATACTTTGTTTCAAAAATCGATTGCCCCTCATCTCGCTTAACTATAATATTATTGTTTACAGCAAGATGTTGAATTAACTTAAACAATGTTTCCTTTTCATTCTCTACCTTTAATAATTTTGCAATTTGATCAAGTGTAAAGCTATCTCCCAAATGGTTATTGAAAAATTCCATAATATCCTTTTTAAACTGTATAACACTTGCAGCAGCCTTTTTTCCTGCCTCAACACCCGGTTGATGGTATGCATTAATATTTATCAATGATGCATAAAGTCCAACTGCTCTTTCATAAAGTGCTATCAATAGCCCCACGCTAAATCCATTTACATTATCAATGCAGATCGTAATCGACTCACGCCCTTTCTCGTACAGTGCCGACCGTGTTCCGAGTAGTAATCCCTTTAAGTAATCACCACAATTAACTCCTGGTTCGACTTCTACAGAACTCCCTTCTCGGTCTTTTTGAACTTCGATAAATGTGACAAAAAAATTACAAACCCCCTCGCGCAACTGCTGAACATAGGCGTGTTGATCTGTTGAACCTTTATTTCCGTAGACTGCAATGCCTTGATTTACAACATTTCCATTCAAGTCAAACTCTTTGCCTAATGACTCCATAACGAGTTGCTGAAGATATTTTGAAAATAACATCAATCGATCTTTATAAGGCAAAATTACCATGTCCTTACTCCCTCTCCCATCAGTCGCATAATACCACATCAAGGCTAAAAGAGCTGCCGGGTTTTGCCAATTATCTCTGCGGGTAATTTGATCCATTTCAGCGGCACCTTGCAAAATTTCATCAATATTAATCCCCATCAGAGCTGCCGGTATGAGACCAACCGGCCCAATCTCACTAGTTCGACCCCCTACCCAATCCCACATTGGAAATCTTTTCAACCATCCATTATCCTCAGCATACTTATCGAGTTTGCTACCATTTCCGGTTATGGCCACAGTATGTTTGGAAAAATTAAGCCCTGCATTTTTAAATGCATTTTCAGCTTCAATCATACCATTGCGAGTTTCCGGAGTACCACCTGATTTAGAAATTACTAATACTAAAGTTTCATTTAATTTTCCGTCTAATTTAGCTAATGTTAAATCAATGCCATCAGGATCTGTATTATCGAAAAAATAGACTTCCATTTTATCATTTTGTGGATCAGTCAAAGCTTGCCCCACAAACTGGGGACCAAGTGCTGATCCACCAATACCGACGATCAATAGATTTTTAAAAAGATTCCCGTTAACCGAAATTTCTCCGGAATGAATTTGAGCAGCAAATTTTTTAATATTCTCAAAAGTTTGGTTAATTTCAGTCTCAATTTCCTTATTTGGAGCCAAACTCGGTTTTCTTAGCCAATAATGCCCAACCATACGATTTTCATCTGGATTGGCAATAGCTCCACTCTCAAGCTTAGTCATTTCAGTGAAAGCATTTTCCATCCTTGGAAGCATTTCTGAAAACAATGAATCTGAAAAATTCATCCGACTGATATCCAGGCTAAAATTTAATTCAGGTATATCCAGATAGTACTTTTGAAAGCGATCCCAACTCATATGATTTTCAAATTTGTGATTGTGTTGCTACTCAGCAAAGCAATTGAAACAATAAATTTTGTAATCAAACTGTCAATAAATTAATGGTTACAAGCAAATATGATCACTGTATTTTAAGTATAATATTAATTCCTGAACTTGCATTATGAAAAAAATATTCTTAACTAAATAACCATGAATACAAAATCATGCTTAGCAGAATTATTTGGTACCTTTTTATTCGTTTTTGTCGGCGCCGGATCAATAATCATCGATGCCCATACAAATGGTGGAGTAGGACTACTTGGGATAGCCGTCGCACACGGACTAGCTTTATCAGTCGTTGTTTCATCCACAATGAATATATCAGGTGGACAGATCAACCCAGCAATTACTATCGGACTACTTTTAATTAAAAAAATTAAAGCTCTGGAAGCAGTAGGTCATATTATAGCCCAATTAATTGGCGCGGCAATGGCCGGACTACTTTTGAAGCTACTTTTCCCACCTGAAGCGATCACGGCTGTAAAATTAGGCACCCCTGCACTAGGTGAAGGAATCAGCGCCGGAACTGCAGTTGGACTGGAAATCATCGGCACTTTTTTCCTGGCATTTGCCATATATGGCACAGCAGTGAACTCAAAAGCTCCTAGCGGTATTGCCGGATTTGGCATTGGTTTAGTCGTGACATCAATAATTTTAGCCATAGGGCCGCTAACCGGTTCAGCATTAAATCCTGCACGCCATTTTGGCACTGCTATATTTGCACCCCATTTAAGTGAAATCTGGATCTATTGGGTCGGCCCAATAATCGGCGCAGCTTTGGGATTCATTCTATTTAATTTTATAGCTGAAGAAAAAACAAAAAAAGGAAAATAGATATTTGAAAAAAACTCGTTGTTTTCTCAAAATCATTTCTAAAATAATGCAAAAAGGAAAAGACAACGATATTGTTTGGCAAACTTTAATAGACGAAGCTAAATCTGCAGCGGAAAAAGAACCGGTATTAGCAGAATTATTGAATGTTTGCTTAGTTGAAAGAAGCAGCCTTGAAGAAGCATTAAGTTATAGATTGGCTAGAAAATTGGGGCATCACGCTGTTTCACAACAATATTTGCAAGATGCTTTTATCGAATGTTTTGAGGCTGATTCTAAAATTGGCACAAGTGCACGGCATGATATTATTGCAGTAAGTACCCGTGATCCGGCTAGCCCAGACTATCTTACACCCTTTATGTACCTAAAGGGATTTCAGGCATTAACCGCTTATCGAATTGCTCATCATTTTTGCGAAAATAAGCGAAAAGAGCTCGCCCAATATTTACAGAGTTTAATATCAGAAATATATGGAGTCGATATCCACCCGGCTGCTCGTATCGGTTGTGGAATTTTAATCGATCACGCAACTAGTATAGTTATTGGGGAAACAGCAGTTGTTGAGAATAATGTATCAATTTTACATGAAGTTACACTTGGTGGGACAGGAAAAGAGCGCGGTGACCGCCATCCTAAAGTAAGGCAAGGTGTATTAATAGGAGCTGGAGCAAAAATATTAGGCAACGTCGAAATTGGCGAAGGCGCGGTTGTCGGTGCCGGCAGCGTTGTTCTGAATGACGTCCCACCGCATACAACAGTGGCTGGAGTTCCAGCAAAAATCATTGGGAAAGCCCCCGAGCAATCACCGGCTCTGGGAATGGATCATAAAATTTGTTTTAATATTTAGTTGATCTAACATCCAAAATACTTTTATTGAGTCATCTTTCAAAAATTTAATGGGAATTTAATATGTCACAACACAATAGTTTTCAACGAGGCGGAGGAGCCGTCAAAAAGAGAAATGTTATAAAACGCTATGAACGCGTGGTACTTCTTAAAAAAAGAGGCGTTTGGAAAGATGGCTCACGAGTAACAGGGTTAAAGAAAACTAAACCGGAAGATTAATCTTCGCATTTTTGTTTTAAAGTCGCATTATAATATTTGTGACATTTTTAAAATTTGTAAGAATTGGTTACTTTATAAACAGTATTATTGATATATTTTAAGGCAAAACTGATTTATTTCCCACAACTCACAACAATGTTGAGTATTTAATTTATATGCCAATTAGATGATCTATTATCTAATGTTTTTATTTATTCTTTGTCGCTTGTCTTGCCGGATTCTTTGTTAGTTCGGCGTTTTTATTAGTTATTTCTTTCGAACTTTGAGTCGTTGTTTTATTACTTGGTACTATGTTTCCAGCAGATACTTTTTGAATTTTTGGCATATCAAAATATTCTGTGAATAATCCGACATCGTATTTAATTTCGTTAATATAAAAAGTGGATTGAAGCTTGCCATCACTATAAACAAAATTTTTGTGGGCTAATATAAAATTTCCATCACGGCGGTAATCAGTAAACACTGTTTTAAATGTTTTATCCTCACCTTCATGGTATTCTTTCACTAAAGTAATATCGAGTTGAAAAGTATCTTTATTTAAGTAATATAATGTAATCTTTTCATCAGTCACTGCTTTGATTTTGTAATAAACTTTTCCATCAACTTTTGAAATACCCAAGTAAATCAATGCAGCACCTTTTTCTTTCGGGTTAAAAAGATATGGGAAAAGGTTCGTTTGAGACTTTAACATCTCCGTCTGACTTTCACCTAAATATTCAGCACTTGTCAGATTACTCATTGAAGTTCCATTTGCACTCCAGCCATAACGCCCATTATAGCCCATTACACTGACATTAAGACTTTCGGGGAAATTGTAAGCAATTCGGATTTTATCTGGTTTTTTCTTAATAACAACCATTTCAAGTTTGGACTTACCTCTTTCAAGTACTGTTTTTACCCGCATTGACTGAAGTGATTCCATATTACCATAGCCACCAACAGCTTCATAATATTTATCTAGAATTTGTTGAAATGAGAGGTTATTTAAATTTTCAGTTACAGGGACTTCATTACCCAAGCCAAATTCTTTGGCAATTGCAAAAGACACGACAAAGTTAAATCCAATTAAACAAAATAATAGATTTATCAGATAAGACTTTTTTAATAATTGAATCATCATAAATAAAATTCAATACTCAGTGCATTTGAACAATAGATAAAATTTTATTATTAAACTATCTTTCTAAATTAAAGAAAGTAAACCTTATTTATTTTAATAATAAAAACTATGAGTCTACAATGAAATTAATCACTCTATGAAAATTAGTTTTGCATATAAAATAAAACATTTTCATAATATTGAAGAGCTAAGGCATTTTTTTATCTATGGATTGGATAAAGCAGACAAACCCTGTCTGGTAATTAATTTACGCAGATTTGTTCCACTTTGTCTTTTGGTAACTATTCTGGTTTATATATTAATCACATTATATATTTACATTAAAGAATATGATGAACCCGCCTATAATATAAGCTACCTTGACGTAGTAAATCCTGCAAAATGGGGGTCTCTTAAGGATCAGAAAGCGTTGGGTCTAATTCAGCGCGGGCGTGAATTAATATCATCCGGAAAAGTCACTGAGGGAGTTTGGGAGATTAGAAAAAGTTTAAAACTGGCGCCGGACAAAGTTCAGATGAGACTAAAATTAGCTAATTACTTTTCTAATATTAATGACAATTATACTGCTATTAAACTACTAGAAAACGAATTTAATCTGAATATTTTTGATGATTCTGCCTGCGAACTGTTCTTTAATTTAACAAATGCTACTGAAAGATTTAATACAATAATTGCCATCTGTGAGACAATATTACTTAAAAATATTGGAAAAATTAAAACTGAAACAGGCTTTCTAATCTATCAAAATTATGCGAATGCATTATATCAGACAAAAAAATATGATGAGGTTCTAACTTTTATCAACTCCCTCAATTTAGATATCAGTGATCAAGTCGATCTAATCAAGCACAAGACATTATCGTTATTAAAACTCAATCGATTTAAAGAGGCAATTGATTTTGTCTTAAAGAACAAAAACAAGCACTTAAAAAATCCTGAATACCTGCAAATAATTGCGACTACTTTTGATGTTATAGGAGAGCGTGATGTATTTCTAGAAACATTAAATGAAATGATTAATATTAACCCCGACCGTCTTGAATCATATCTCTATTATGTAGAAGCAACTTTTAAAAAAGACTCGGATGCTATGTTTGAAATATTTGAGCAACTAATCAATCGATATAAATCGAATAATGATGCTTTAATTAAAATTGCTAATCTTACGGCTAAATTACCCTCCAGTTTGATGACCCAAAAATGCCTAAATCAACTGCCTGAAAGTATATCAACAACAACCAGGAATCAAATTTATTTTCTCTACTTACAATCTCTGGCAAATGAATCTAAATGGAGTAAAGCAAAGAACAGTTTTGCTCAATTCAAGTTAAAGATGAGCCGCAAAAAAGCAACTCTGGAATCCTTACTCGACTACCAATTTTATAATACACTTTTTAGCATGAGTGGATTTGAGAATGCCTCAACTGAACTTCAACTAAGAAAATTTTTAAAAAATTACAATCTGAATATAGATTTTTATGTGGAGATGAGTCATCTGCTGAGAAAAAATGATCTGCACTTAATGTCAAAATATATGACTGACTATGCAATTGAAATTTATCCGGAGAGCCCTAGAATCATCGATGAAATTCAAATCATAAATGAGGTTTTGGAGTATCGGAAAAGAGCAGCCGAGCGAAATGAATTTTTAGTAAATGCAGAAATGGCACTTTACCACATCGATGATTTGATAAATGAAAAAAAATATATAAAAGTTAATCAATTTTTTCAACTACTCCATTTAAAAAGACCTTGGTGGATAAATGATGTTAAAGATGATTTAGATAAAATGCGGCTCACTGTCGATTACGAAACATCAGATCTATTATATGCTAGAGCATCCACCCGAATATATTTAAGCGGAGGCCGTTATCGTGGACCCGAATTATTGGATTTAGCTAAAATTTATAAAGACAAAAAAAATGAGTATGATCTGCTTTTATATCCTTCTCTCAGTAGTATCGAGACAATACCAAAAGAAGGGCACATGCTCATGATTGTCGCACAATTTCCAAGTGAATATCAGATACAATTAATGCAATCAATTAACAACATTACAGAATTACCAAAATACGAAAAGCTAAAAATAATAATTGCCGAATTACCTGAACAAATTGTTATTCGAATCTTCAATGACAAGTTAACTTTTATCGATTACGAAACAGATAATATGCCTAATAAAGCTGAAAAACTAAAACAACTAAATAATATTTTAAGGCCGTTATGGAAGAGTGAAAGCTTAAACATTAGCGAACAGAAAAAAATTATCGATTCAGTATTATCACTAACAAGTAGCTATCCACCGATGCAATTATACTTTAGAATCTTTGACTATGATAGAACATATTCAGATTATGTAGAGAGTGATCTAATTTTAGAAAAGACAAAAATCCGTCGACTGAAAGATCGCTTAAAAAAATTATGGGACAATCCTGAATTCAAATATACAGTAAAAAATGATATAGTTAACAAAATTACACACATCACCGGTCACGCTCGACATTATGAAGACTTGGCCTGGATAATTGCAGAAGAAGTTTCTCGAAAACATCCCGAACTTAAGGGACTCAGAGAATTTGTTGATTCATTCGAAGCACCACCGGAAAAATTCCGATTTTAAGTTTTGGGTAGGGATGGGAGGTCGTTTGGCCGAGACATTGGCATGACTGCGTTTAAATTTTTGCCCAATAAACAAATAAGCTTTCTATCTTACAAAACCATCTTGGATTCCAAGGTGTTTCCCAATTCAGTGTGGTAGTTGACTCAGTCTTCGGACAGCTCAGACCAAAATGAGTCATCCCTACCCTATTATTGGACTACCTTTGCACTTCCAGAAAAATTGCCACGTTAAGATTACTGAGCATATAGTAATATTTCGAAAATCCATAACCATTGATGCCCCACTGTTTCCCCCATGAATTTTTAAAGATGAATCTGATGTCTTTGATATCCCCTGACTCACATTTATAGCCAACCAATGTCACCGCGTGTAAATAATCTTTCCGCGGCTTTTGCTTAGATAGTATCGGCGAACGCTTAATCGTATTGTGATTTGGCCAATGCAAACCCACGACAACCGGCCATCCTTCATTAAGAAGATGGATCATATTTAAAATTCTAATCCGACTGTCATGACCCGGAACAGCATGGATTAATGTTTTTTGTCTGCTTCTGGCACTGTCAATTATTCGATTGGATGGTTTAGAAATATTTGCCATATTTTTGCCGAAGGTATTGGGCATTTGAGATTGCAGCGGAATACCAAATGCCCGCAACCCCATAACTACTTCAGGTAACCTAAAGCCGGAATCAAAATTATTGTCACTGCGAACAGATTCATCCTCCGTTAGATTAAATTTTCTATTTCTAAATTGTTTTTCCTGAATAATATTCATTGTAGCCCAAGTAAGGTATTCCTCTGACAATTTTTCGGCTTTACCGATGAGCTCTGCATTCTGAAATTCAAGCGCACTGACAATTGAAAAAATCGCGCAACTTGGACGACGACCCTGAGATTTTGAACCGAGTCCCAATTGAATAAAACGTTTACGTAAATCTACTTGAGGTAAAATTTTTGGCTCATTGCCAAAGAGTTTAAAAATTCGCTGGGTCTTAGTCGCCACACGACGCTTAACAGGCTTCTTTAATTGAATCTGTTTTAACGGTATAACTTTATTTCTTATTTTTTTCTCCTGAAGATATTCGACCTCTTTATCAGAATCGTAATTAAATATTTTCTGAATTTCTGGTTCCAGGTCTTTTAATAAAACTTGGGCGATTCCGTTTGAGTGAAGAAACGAAATGGCATGTGGGGTAACTTTTGTGACTTTAACATCGGTAAAGATTTTCCCGGCAGCAGTTAATTTATCAAAATGTTTTGTTTGTGACAATGCTGTGGAAATAAATAACAACTGATTACATAAAAAAAATATGATGATGTATTTGCCCAACATAATAATTTTAGGATGTTAGATTATAGAATTACAGATGACAAATGCTTATCTTCACAACTTCATTCAGATTTTTTAGTCGTTGGGCTAAAAAAAACTGTACCACATCGAAAATAGTAGTGAAATTTTGTTTTATCCGATCCTACTATTGTTTTGGTCGTGCTCTGTTATATGGACGTCTACGATAGCATGCGAGGCCGAGAACACCCAATCCAAGTAATGCAGCATAATCTGATGCTTCCGGTACTGCGGTAACGGTTATTGCAGCTCCAGAGTCATCGAATTTGCCACCGAGAATTGTTAATGTTCTTGTCGAAACAACCCAGGACACATTTAGAAATCCAAATTCATTATCACTGTTTTTGAATCCAACAGCACCGGACGGTCGATCAACAGACCAATCTCCGAGAGCACCACCCAGGGTTCCATTAAAAACATATGCAAATCCTGCGTGCCCAGAACCATCAACAGAGTCACCCACACCATAATAAATTGCAGCAAAATTAGACGTACCAACCCTTAAAAAATAGCCCCCTGTCAATGAAGATAGAAAAATTCGGTCACCAGAAGAGTTATCACCTTGAAAACCGAGTCGATCTCCGGCAAATGCCGATGAATCAATATAATATATGATTGAATTGCCAGCAGTTCCACCACCACCAGCAATCAAAGTTTCTCCTACATTGGGACCGTCAAGATTTAGAGTTACTTCAATTGCAGAGCATAAAGTAGTAGACCCAATCAAGCCGACTGTAGCAGCAAGAGCCTGAGATGCTTCTGAATATCTCTGTAATTTCAAGTTTTGCAATCTAACTTGAGTTGCACCTTTGGTTGATTCATTTCTACGTTTATTATTCATATTTTTTACTTTCTACCCAGTTTATTTTAAATTGCATAAAAAATTAAGTTTTAAACCGTAATTTTTATGAAAATAGATTATGCTAACAATTCTCTCAATGTTTTATCAACCAATGCCGGATTGGCTTTCCCGCGAGTAGCTTTCATCACCTGCCCTTTCAAAGCATTGATGGCGTTGACTTTTCCTTCTTTGTACTGGGCCACCGGTTTTGGGTTATTATCTATCGCCTCCTGACAAAATTTTTCGATCTCACCAGTATCAGATGACTGACGCAGACCATCTCTATCGATAATAGTATCTGGATCTTCACCAGACTTAAACATTTTGCTAAAAACATCTTGCCCAATCTGTTTGGAGATTGTCCCATCGTCGATTAACTTTACTAATGCAGCAATTTGTATTGGTGTTATCTTGCAGTCTGACAAGGGTAACACTCCATTTACTCCAGCCTCAGAAAGTTCTCTCTGCAAATCGTTGGCAATAAAATTAGCAATTTGTTTGGGATTATTGTGGAACTTAACAGCGTCTTCAAAATATGTAGAAAGCTTATGATCCGGACAGATAACAGAAGTCGCAGTAAAAGGAAGATCGTACTGATCAAAAAAACGCCGCTGTTTGTCGTAAGGCATTTCAGGTTTGGATTCTGCAATTTTATTTCGCCACTCTTCGCTGACTTTGACCGGCATTAAATCGGGATCGGGAAAATAGCGATAGTCATGGGCTTCCTCTTTAGAGCGCATCGATATAGTATAGCAGCTTTCAGCGTTCCATCGTCGAGTTTCCTGAACAATACGCTCATTATTTTTTAAAGCTTTGGTCTGACGTTTTATTTCATATTCCACTCCGTTGCGCACACCCGAAATACTATTCATATTTTTGAGCTCAACTTTTTCGCCCAGTTTTTCGCTGCCTTTTGGCCTGACACTTATATTCGCATCACAGCGCAATTGCCCTTTTTCCATATCACAATCTGAAATGTCACCGTATATCAGAGCCATTCGTAGTGATGTAAGAAATGCAAATACTTCATCTGCATTATGCATGTCCGGCTCTGTGACCAATTCCATCAAAGCTGCACCGGCACGATTATAGTCAACCAAGCTTTCTGTCTCGAAATGAGTGAGTTTTCCGACATCTTCTTCGAGATGAATTCGAGTCAATATAACATCTCTGTGCGTGCCCATGATATTTCTGGAGGAGCCAGGAAGTTCGATTTCTACTTTACCCCCAAGACAGAGAGGTTTGTCAAACTGGGAAATTTGATAATTTTTAGGTTGATCAGGATAAAAATAATTTTTGCGATCCCATTTACACTCTTCAGCAATTTCACACCCCAGCATAAGTCCGACCAGGATTGTTTTCTCAATTGCCGCTTTATTCATCACGGGAAGTGTCCCAGGCAACCCCATTACAACAGGATTTGTTAAAGTATTTGGCGGATCACCATATTGGTAGGCAGCCCGAGTGAACATTTTCGACTCGGTCTTTAATTGAACGTGAACTTCTAAACCGATTACTGCTTCGTATTCCATAGATTCTGATTTAAGATATAAAAGTTGATCGAGATTTAGAGCACCGAATTATCAGTAGCAAGACTTTTAGCCTTAAATTGGATTCTGAGTTAAGCAATTGTTAATAATTTTTTCTTCCATTTGTCGCTTATTCTGCAATTGGATTATCGGCATGTACCTTAAGGAAATTAAGCTCAATGGGTTTAAAAGCTTTGCCGACACAACTTGTCTTTCACTTGAACCGGGAGTAACTGCAGTTGTTGGCCCTAACGGCTGTGGCAAAAGCAACATTGCCGATGCTCTGCGCTGGGTATTGGGCGAACAAAAATCCAAATCTTTAAGAGCTGATTCGATGCAGGATGTAATTTTCCAAGGCACTGATAATAGAAAACCTGTCAACCTTTGCGAAGTCTCACTCATTTTCAGTGACTGCGAAAGGGAATTAGGTGCAGATTTTTATGAAGTTGAAATTAGCCGAAGAGTGACTCGGGAAAAAGGCGGTGAATATTTTATCAACGGAAAATCCTGCCGATTGAAAGATATTCAACGCTTGTTCATGGACACGGGTGTGGGGCGCGTCTCCTACTCATTCATGTTACAAGGACAAATCGATCAGATAATATCAGAAAATCCATCCGAGCGTCGTTTTATATTTGAAGAAGCAGCTGGAATATCACGCTATAAATCTCAACGTCGAGAAGCTCTGAATAAATTAGCACTAACTGATGCAAATTTAGCACGTGTCTCTGATGTGATTGATGAAGTATCTCGTCAGATCGGTTCCTTAAAACGACAAGCTGCCAAAGCTATGCGCTATAATCGGTTTAATCGCCGACTCAAACATCTTGAACTTGCATCAAGTAATTTTAAAAATAGTAAGCTGAGAGCTGCCATAGAAGTGGCAGATGAAGCCAAAAAAAAATTACAGGTGGAAACTGACGAAGTTGTTGGTAATGTAACAAATTTTGATAAAGAATTAAATGCGCTCAAAGAGAGCAGATCAGAAATAAGCGATCAACTTCAAGACAACCAACAAACAGTTTATAATTTACGATCTGAAAAAGAGCAATCTGAGAGAGAAGCTGAAATGGCTGAAATCAGATCGAATGATTTAAATAAAAGAATAGAGGATATCCATAGTGAGATTAAATCAATCGAGGATCAGAAAAATTCACTGCTAAAAAAAGTAACAGGTGATACACAGGATAAACAGCAGCACGAGGATATTGTAGCAAATGCAGACAAAGTTTTTCAGGATAAAAATACATTATTGTTAAATATTGAATGTCAGCTTGAAGATGCTGAAAGTAAAGTGCAGGAAGATCGGCAACATTTATTACTCGCAGAAAGTACTGTAACGCGTCTACGATCCAACTGCACTACATTAGAGGTCGACCTAAAATCATTTCAAGTACGTCATGCTGGCTTAATCGAAGAGGTGCAAAAACTAAATAAAGAAAAGACTCATGCTGAAAATGAGCTAGCTGAATTGAATGAGTATTCAGAAATAAAAGCGAAAGAAATTGAGAAATTCGAAAAAAGTTTAAAGGAACACCAGGAAGAATTAGATAAAACTTTAACTGAATTTCGAGAGATTCAAAATCAAATTCAGCAAGATGACCGTTCGCAAGCTCAGGTTATTGCACAAATTAATATTTTAAATGATTTACAGAAAAAACTCGAGGGGTTCAGTGAAGGAGCAAAAGCAATACTTCAAGGAAAATTGGATAATTTTTTAAGTGATGATGAACGACAACTTTTTATTAAAAAAATAGATGTTGCCCCTGATTATACTAGAGCATTGGAAGCATTATTGGGCCCTGCTTTAGACGCTATCGAGTTATCCGATCAGATCTTAGTCTATGCAATAACTGAGTACATGGAGTTAAATAAATTGGGTCGTGCCTGTTTGCAAATTGAAGTTCCTCCTCTTAAATCAAACAGCCAACTAACCGCATTTCCAGACTGGATAAAACCGGTTAGTGAATTTATTACCAGCAATGACTATACAACAAATAATAATTTAACGACATTGCTTTCTGACTGTTACATTTGCTCCAATTTAAAAGAATTTCTCGATTTCTGGAAATCGAATCCTGATATAAATTTTAAGTATGTTGTTACTCCATATGGTGAATTGGTTGATCGAAGGGGATTAATTTATGGTGGCGAAAGTGCAGCTCAACCAGACAGTTTTTTACGTCGTGAATCTGAAATTAACAAATTCAAATTGGAACAAAGCGTTCTTTCAAAAAGTTTGGATGAGCTACATAAAAAATTACGCTCCAATCAAAGTAAGTTGGATTTGACTGAACAACAAGTTGAAGAAACACGTCAAAGACTAACTGAATTCCACAAAGAAAGTTCAACAATTAAAGCACAACAAGAAAGTGCAAAAAATCAATTGAGAAGTATTAATTTAAAACTTTCTGATGTTAATAAAAACTTAATCTCACTTGAGGAAAATAAATCAGAATCTGAAAAACGTTTGAATACGGCGAGAAATGAATTACAAGTAACTGAAAATAAAATTCAGGAAAGTCGGAATGCAATTGATGTTTCTGAGAACAAAGTAAAAGAATTTAGAAGAGAGCTGGAAAATAATCGCGAATCGTTAACCACAGTGCGTTTAGAGTTAGCAGAAAAAAGACAGCGATTGGAGATGTTAAGTCGAAATTTAACGGAAATTGATAGTCGAATTAAAGAAATGGATCTGTCGACACAAAGACGGTATCAAGAAATAGATACATTTACCGAACAAATTTCTGATCAAAAAAAGAAGCTTACTGAAGAGAAAAATAACGCATTGGAAATATCAAAAACGTTATCGGTAACAATGGAGTTGCTTGAAAAAAATAAAATCAAGCTAACTGATATTGAGAGTACTATTAAAAATAAAGATGACAGTGTGGTATCCATTAGATCGAGACAAATTGAGTTGCAAAAAGAATTAAGCAGTTATGAAGTCAAATTAACTAAGCTTAATTCAGAGTATGATTTTCTAAAAAGCGATATTGAGCGAAAATACGAAATTGATATCAATGAAGTCGACTGGAAGCTCGAATTATGGAGTGCAGGAGACCCAATTTCTCAGAGAATCAAGGTTGATCTCGATGATGAGTCGGTTGATTTAGATGTCAATGAGGAACAAGTTGAAGATCCTGCTGATGATGAATTAGAAGCTTTAGACACAACTGACTGGAAGCAGATTGAGGAGGAGCTAGGTGAATTAAGATCACGGATTCAATCTATCGGTGCAGTTAACCTGATTGCCATCGAAGAATATAAAGAATTAAAAGAACGCTATGAGTTTCTAAAAACACAAAGCGATGATTTGTGGAATTCAAAAAATCAGCTGGTCAATGCTATTGATGATATAAATAAAACTTCATTAACGTTATTCAAAGATACTTTTGAACAGATTAAAAAGAACTTTAATTACACTTTTGAAACATTATTTGGTGGTGGAGTGGCTAATCTAGAGCTTGTAGATAATGAAGATGTTCTTGAATCTGGTATTGAAATTGTAGCTCGTCCTCCAGGAACTAAGCTCAAAAGTCTAACACTACTGAGTGGGGGACAAAAGACAATGACTGCAGTGGCATTACTTTTTGCAATTTACATGGTTAAACCGAGTCCTTTTTGTGTATTGGATGAACTCGATGCACCACTGGACGATGCTAACGTCGGTCGCTTTACTGAAATGTTGAAACGCTTTTTAAAATTTTCACAATTTTTAATTATTACTCATAACAAACGGACAATAGCTACAGCTAATACAATCTATGGAATAACGATGCAGGAGAAAGGTGTTTCTAAATTAATATCAATGCGATTTGATAAGGAGACACAAAAAACTAAAGAAATGGAAACTGTAAAAATGGCAAATTAATATATGAATATTTACCCAGCAATAGATCTGAGAAATGGCAAGAGTGTGCGCCTCAATCAAGGTAAAGCAGATCAGGAAAAAATTTATTTTGATGATCCAGCTGAACCCGCCGAAAATTGGAAAAAATCTGGAGCAAAATGGATTCACTGTATTGACTTGGATGGTGCATTTACTGGTGAACCCAAAAATTGGGATGCTATCAATAAAATAGTGAGTCGTGGCTTGAAGATACAACTCGGTGGAGGCTTTCGAACATTAGAAAATGTCGAAAGAGCAATTGACACTGGAGTCTCACGAGTAGTGATTGGAACAAAAGCGACTAATGACGAAATTTTTACTAATACATTGTTAGAAAAATTTGGTAATAAAATAGCAGTTGGCATTGATGCTAAAAACGGAAAAGTTGCAGTTAAAGGCTGGGTAAAAACAATCGATTTAAACGCAGTCGACTTGGCAAAAAAAATGGAAAAAAACGGTGTTCAAACTATAATATATACTGATATAAGTAGAGATGGAATGTTATCCGGGCCCAACTTTGAAGCTTTGGAAATAATGCTAAATTCTATTAAAATTAATGTAATCACTTCTGGTGGAGTATCAAATATCAAAGATATTGAACAATTATCAAAAATCAGTGAAAAACATGAGAATTTTGATGGAGTAATAATTGGTAAAGCACTCTATGAAAATAAAATTGACTTAAAAAATTTAATAACACATTACCAATAACATAACTTTTGTTAAATAAGCTTTTATAAGTCTGTAAAAAATATCATAATAATTAATGACCCAACATCATAACACCAAACTTGACATATTGATCAATTAAGAATATAAATTGTAGTTAATTATCTATTTTTATTTATATATCACATTATATTCTGCCATAATACAGTCTATATATTTTTCAATTAATGAACTCCACAATACAGTCAGTTCAGAAACAAGATGAACGCATCCATCTATTAAGTATATTGCTAGTAGAAGATGACGAATGTATGCGTTTATCAATTAGTGAAACATTGAGCATTCTCGGCTATAATGTTTTGGTTGCTTCAGATGGGAAAAGGGCAATCGAAACATTTAAAGAAGAAAAAATTGACCTCATTATTACAGATATATTTATGCCTGACATGGATGGAATTGAAGTTATTAGGAAAATTTCTCAGATTAATCCAAATACAAAAATAATCGCAGTATCAGGAAAATTTAAATTTGGCGAAGAGATGTTAGAATATTCATTAAAACTGGGTGCCAACGCTATATTAAAAAAGCCGTTTACGGCTAATGAGCTCCATGAAACAATTTTATCTTTGATAAAATAGATATTCAAATTTTTAAAATTTAATTGTTGAATGCTGAATTCAAGTTAAATCAAATTCAAGCATGGGTATTACAATACAATTAAATGATTTGGTTAATTCATGGAATCATAGGCCGACATGGGATGAATATTTTATGTCAACCGCAATTCTCATAGCTTCACGCTCATCTTGTGATAGATTAAATGTAGGGTGCATTCTAGTGTCGGCAGGTGATCATAAAAACAGAATTATTGCAGCAGGATACAATGGATTTTTACCAGGTGCATTTCATAAGTCAAATGTTAAGAATGGACATGAGCAATCAACAGTTCACGCAGAACAAAATGCAGTGTCTGATGCGGCCAGGCGAGGAATAAGTATTAATGGTGCCACAGCTTATATTACTCACTACCCATGTATTAATTGCACCAAAATGTTAGCAGCATCAGGCATTAAAATAATAAAATATCAATTTGACTATAATAATGACTTGCTAGTAAATGATCTTTTAAAGGAAGTGAATATTTCTATAGTAAAATTAAGCTGATGAGAGATTTAGGAGATAACCCACCCAATTTATCAGGGAATCTTTTGATTGCCCATCCTGGATTGCTTGATCCGAATTTCAAACGATCAGTAATACTAATCTCAGCTCATACAGTTGATAACGGTGCGTTGGGTGTTGTAATAAATCGCCCTCTCAATAAAACGTTAGGAGATCTTCGGTCTGAGTTTGCCATAAGCCCATTGGCAGAAGTTCCATTATTTTATGGTGGACCTGTTAATAATGAACAGATGATATTATCAGCATGGAATTGGGATGAAAAGAATCAATCATTCAAACTTTATTTCGGAATAACAGCAGATAAAGTTGAAGCATTAATTTTCAAAGAACCAAACATTGAAGTTAGAGGGTTTATGGGTCATGCAGGGTGGACTGAATGTCAATTAGAAGGGGAACTTAAACAAAATGCTTGGGAAGTGAGTGCACTCGATGGAAATATTTTGAAAAATTCAAGCGGTATAAATCTTTGGAAAAAATTATTAACTAATATAAGTCCAGAATTAAAATTACTCGCTGACGCACCAGATGATCCATCAATAAATTAGATAAATTGAGAATCCAGGAAATTGAATTCAATTGTGTATTTATAATTAATTTAAAATATCGTTTGGTATGGATTCTTTCCAGCTTTGTTTAGTTGCAGCTAAAAAAATATCTTCCAGCGTTGGCTCAATACGAGTAAAACTACGCATTGTTAAATCAGGATTTTTTATCAATAAAGTAAGTAACTGTTCTTCATTATTTTCTTTATTGGGGCTTTCAAGAGTTATTTTTCTATAATCTGAATCAATAGTCTCGACATCTTTTACAACAACTAAATCAGAATCAAATTCTACTAACGTTTTTTTCAAACTTTGCAGACTTCCTTTAATAATTAATTGATACTTAGTTTTTTTAATAAACTCTTTTTTCAGTGAATGAGCGCTTCCATGTGCAGCCACACGACCATGGTTTAAAATAATAACTCGGTCGCAAGAAACTTCAATTTCCGACAAAATATGACTGGATAGCAGAATAGTCATTTTGCCACGAAAATTATTTATTAAATCTCTAATAGATAAAATTTGATGTGGATCTAACCCGATAGTGGGCTCGTCCATAATTATGACTTCAGGTCTGGCCAATATTGCATCGGCGATACCGACACGTTGCTTAAAGCCCTTTGATAAGACTCCTATAATTTTTTTTTGTGTTTTTTGTTTAATGTCACAAATTTCCAATGATTCATTAATTCTTTCATGTAATATTTTATGTGGAATTTCTTTAAGTTTCCCTCTAAATTTCAAATATTCAAATACGCGCATATCTTCAGGAAGAGGATTATTTTCAGCCATATAACCTATAGATTTTTTCACAGCATTTGGGTGTGCCGAAATTGATTCTCCACAGATCCAGGCAGAGCCCGATGTAGCAGGGATCAACCCACACAAAATTCTCAATGTAGTACTCTTTCCTGCACCATTTGGTCCCAAAAATCCAACAACCTCTCCTTTATTTACAGAAAAATTTACGTTAGAAATAGCAACTTTATTCCCATATTTTTTTGTAAGATTTTCAGCTCGTATACTATCGGTTGTTTTAATCATTTTTAAAATTTGATAATTGAAATTTTTAAATTGTGTATAATTGAAAATTCTATGCTTAAATATAATCTTAAAGATTATGTGATAAAATGAATTTAGTAAATAAATTGCGACAGTATTTCGGCCATTCTGAATTTAGACTTGGGCAAGAAACTATTATTACATCAATTTTAAATGGTAAAGATGTTGTAGTTGTTATGCCAACAGGTGGTGGAAAATCCATCTGTTTCCAACTTCCTGCGCTTCTAATCGAAGGAGTAACACTAGTAATATCGCCTCTTATATCACTGATGAAAGATCAAGTTGATAGTTTAAATGCGAAAAATATTCCTGCAACTTACATTAATAGCAGTCTGACTACAACAGAACAGAACCATCGAATTAATGAATTAATAAAAGGCCAATATAAACTTGTTTATATTGCCCCTGAAAGATTCAGGCATCTTAAGTTTATTGAAGTACTAAGACAGATTAAAATTAATTTTTGCGCAATCGATGAAGCGCACTGTCTATCTATGTGGGGTCATGATTTCAGACCAGATTATCTGCGAATTGGTAAAGTGATTGAACAAATTGGAAAGCCGGTAATTGCCGCTTTAACTGCAACGGCAACACCAGAAGTTCGAAATGATATCAAAAAATATTTGAATTTATCAGCGTGTGAAACATTTGTAACAGGATTTGCTCGTCCTAATTTAGATTTTAAAGTTTCAATAATAAATAAAATTTCCGAGAAGTACGGTCGATTGAGCTCATTAGCGAATAAATACAAAACCGGTATCATCTACTGTAGTACCAGAAAAAAAGTAACCGAAGTATCAGCACGACTTACTGAATGGGATATTTCACACATAACCTATCATGGGGGACTGAATGAAAATGAGCGAAAAAAATCACAGGAAAAGTTTTTAGAAAAAAAAGTAGATATAGCAGTTGCAACAAATGCATTTGGCATGGGCATTGATAGATCAGATATTAGATTTGTCGCACATTTTCAAATTCCCGGAAGTATTGAAGCTTATTATCAGGAGGCTGGCAGAGCCGGCCGAGATGGTGAATCTGCGCAATGTGAATTATTGTTCTGCTATCCTGATAAACAAGTACAGGAATTTTTTATCAGTGGGAGCAACCCGGATATTAATCTGATTAGAACTGTATTTCATAAATTAAAAAAACTGGCCAATTCTTCACATGAAATAAAATTATCAATAAATGGATTGACTGAACATATTGACGGTAAAACAAATACAATGGCTGTCGCGACTTCACTCTCATTACTCAATCGATATGGGTATATAGAACGGTTTGATATCACCGGATCCAGGTTTAGAGGCACACGATTAATTAAACCTCATTTACATCCAAGCGAATTACAAATAGATCTTATCGCACTGAAAGATAAAGAAAATAGTGACAGAGCAAAACTGGATCTGATTGTAAAATATGCCTATACGAGGAGTTGTAGACAAAAATGGATATTAAATTATTTTGGAGATGATAGTATTGAAAATTGTGGTCATTGTGACCGTTGTACTAAATCGAAAAATATTTCAACAACGTGTAATAATGTGTATGATGGTACTAGCCATATGATTGAAGATATCACTCTAAAAAAAGCGTTAAGTGGAATAGCTCGAATGTCTAGAAAAAATAGCATTGATAAATGGGAAGGGCGATACGGACGAAATAGAATAATTAACATGTTAATTGGCAGTAAATCAAAGTCGATAATTGATACTGGCTTAAACCAATTATCGACATATGGAATTTTAAAAAATGAGGGGAAAAATTATGTCGAGCAATTGTTCAAAGAACTTGATTCATCCGATTTAATTGTGACAAATCATGCAGATGAATTTCCTCTACTAACGTTAACAGACAAAGGTGATTTAGTTATGCGTGGAAAAAAGACGGTTAGTCTTTATTTGCCGGTTAGTTTTATTAAAAACAATGTTGCAAAAGAAGTAATCAATTGTAATTCAGACACTCCAGAAGTAAATATAAATGATG
>JAJFLR010000013.1:32500-75321 GCA_021772565.1 Opitutales bacterium
GACAATATCAGGTGCAAATTTCTTTTTATTGAATCGAAATGGCACTGTTTTTGGCCTGTATCAAAATTAGATATAAGTGGTTCTTTTGCAGTAGTTAATGTAGATTATATCTGATTTATATAATCAGATGACTCAAGATTCTACACCTGAGAAAAATAAAATACTGACAACTGCAGAGCCGACAGCCTTTGGCTTTTTTGAGCAAAATCAAAGTCAAATTATCTTAAATGGTAGTAATCTTAAGATCGACGGAGTAAAATGTATATTAATAATAGGTGGGGATATTTAACCATCAAATCAATCTAGCTTGAAAGTATCTGGAAATTGTGGCGGCAAAATTAATATTAGAGGAGAGAAAATGACCCTTGATGAATTATTGATTGAAGAACAAAATCTAGGGACAATCGGGAATGGGATTATCAGTATTGAGTTGGTCAATGATGTGGAACTCACTCAACCCAGTGTAACTTCAATATTCAATAGTATCATAAAACGTTTTTGATACAAGTTTTCTGTCAACACCTTGGTTAGCACCAAATTTTCAACAGCAATTTTCTTATCACCCAATTATTGATGAGCCATTGATACAGATAATCTGGTTTCAATTTCACTAATATGCTCCTCTGCCAAATAAAAATAATCGATTGTTACAACAAAAAATTTTATAGCCACACCAACTTGACCACATTGAATTTGATCCTGCCCCAAATAAAATTTTTTAGTCTCTGAGTTTTGAAATCAAGTTCAAATCCATTTATTCTAAGTGTAATTCCTGTGTAACTTAAAACAATCATACTTATTATAAATTTATACTTATAAATCATTTACTTTAATTGTAATAAAAAAACTTCATGAAGCGAGCAGTCTATCATCCAAAGATCTATTTTTAATCGACTAATTTGCAAGTCGTTAACATGAGTCATAGCTGAAATTCAGTAACTATTTTTCTCGATTAATTATATATTTGAATCTAAAAGTTCGTTTATATCAAAATAGGTCCAAACAAGATATTAGTTTTAAATGTTTAAACTTTTTATAGGATTTTTATTCGGCAGCTTAATCAGTTGGGTCGTCTATCGTTATTTTAAAAAACAATACGACACGCTGGAAAATGAAAGAATAAAGCTCGTGCAGGAAAAAGAAATTGTGCTGGAATTTATGCACAACTTGGTCGAAGATATTGGTGAAGGATTGAGCCGTAAAGAACTCTTTCAACGAGTCATTCATACGGCAATTGTTAGCACTAGAGCCACAAGTGCCTGTGTTTACGAACTCACTAAAAACAAACGATTACAAAGTGTCGCAACTGAAGGATTGTATCCAGCCCAGTCAGAATCTCCTACTATGACGCAAAAAAAGAAAACAACACGTACACAATTTTTAGATAAAGTACTCAGCAATGAAATAATAAAAATTGGCGATGGATTAATTGGCGGAGTCGCAAAAAATTCCAAAGCAGTTTTAATCACAGATCCAATAAACGACTCGAGAATTATCAAACATACAGATCCTTCTCTACAAATTAAATCAATCATTGTCGTCCCGATACTCTTTCGCAAAAGATTACTCGGTGTATTGTCAGTTGTCAATCCAGTCGACGAAAGTGTTTTTACCGAAACTGACTTTTCAATTACAACATCACTTGCTGAACAAGCCGGGCTGGCGATTCATAATTTAGATTTGATGAATTTCCGGATCGAAAAAAGTAAACTCGATGTTGATTTATCTTTGGCCAGCAATATTCAGGGGATGCTATTACCTCAAACATTTCCTAAAAAAAGCGTTTTGGATATTAATGCTTATTATAAACCTGCCCAAAAGGTCGGCGGTGATCTCTACGACGTATTTTCATTATCAGACCACCGCGTTGGAATAACCATTGCTGATGTTTCAGGGAAAGGGATCCCGGCTTCAATACTCATGGCACAGTGCCAAAGTAATATGAGGCATATATCCCAACAATACGAATCACCAGCCCAAGTTTTAAAAGAAGTAAACCATATTCTTACATCAAACGTTAAGAACAATATGTTTATCACTTTGATCTATGCCATTATCGACACCGAAACAAATAAAATTACGGTTGCTCGGGCCGGCCACGAATTACCGTTACTATTTCATGGCGATAAAAATTCTGGAGTTTATAAAACTACTAAAATCGAATCAGAAGGTATGGCATTGGGTATGGTTCCAGCAGAAATTTTTAATTCTGTGATTAACGAAGTAGAAGTTGAATTCACAGAAAATGATACTCTCTTACTTTACACTGACGGTATTACTGAAGGAACTAATATAGATGGCAATGAATTCACTGACAGTCGCCTGGCTGATGCCGTTATTGCACTCCGCAATAAATCTGCAGAGGAAATCAATCAAGGAATACTGGTTAGCTTCAATAGTTTTTGCGATGGCAACGGCCAAACTGATGATATTACACTGGTTACTGTAAGGCATAAATAGTATAATAAACACATTAAACTTAAATTAAATTTCTGCACAATCAATCAGTCGTACTTAGACCGTCACTTTTATTACTATTTAATTTAAACAATGAATTATTTAGTATCAATATTTTAAATAAATCTAATATCGCCATGGTAAGTCTCAATATTATTAATCGATTCGCCACGTAACTATTAAATTGAAAAAAATGGTTACTGTTCTTTTTGCCAATTATATTTTTCTCAATTCGTTTTTTACCAATGTCTGCCAGACATCGATTATACCAACACATAAATTTTATTATTGAAGTATTTGCTGTAGCATAGGGAGGAAGAACAGGAAAATTTCTACCCTTTTCAAATGTTGGGATTACTACACCAAGATAGTACAATCCAAGGTCGAGCCTAAATGCAATTTGCATCAAATCATATTCACCTATATAAAAATATTTATTTAAATAGAGTGAATTGAACCATCGATCATATGATTGAATGAATCCATCGTTAAGTTGACCCAAGAGATCAGTTATATCATCATTATTCCTTTCTGACATTATCAGTTTAACAGCTGCGGATGTAGTGTAAGCGACCCAGTCTAGACCCGCACTGTAAAGTGGGTCTATAAATGCAGCAGCATCTCCGACAAGTGCAATACCATCATCAAAATATTGCCTAGAATAGTAAGGAAGGTTTTTTCTATAATGAATATCCTTTTCCAAAGGTTCTGCGTTTTGCATAACTCTTCGGGCAACCGGATGTTCATTCAGTAATTTTCGCATCCGTTCAAGTAAACCAAGATTTTGATCAAGTGTAACTATACGTTCGTCATATAATAAACCAATACTCACATCACCACACTTAAGTGGTATGCACCAAGCCCACCACCCTTTTCCTACAAAATGATTCGTTGCAGTCCAACGTGTGCCATGACATCTCTTTTCCCAATCAGGAAAATCTTGGGCAAAATTCAAATCTTCCATACTATTGATATTTTTCCAACGTGCCCATATTGATGAAATGGGATGAGCTTCATTTTTTCTGTACCAACCAAGTTGTTTACTCATCAGACACCTAACGCCTGATGCATCGACAACCCATCGTCCATTAGCCACACAAATTTTATCATCATGCTGATAGGTAACTTTCTGCAAATCACCTAATTGTAGTTCTACTTTTTTTACTGTTGCTGGGCGTAACAATTGTGCTCCAGCATCTACTGCCATCGACAAAATATGTTCATCCAAAGTGCTTCGGTCGACTTGATACCCAGGTAACCTTACATGATAAGGACTACCCACTTCACTGCATTGAGAAAAAGAGTTTTCATTTGATTGATAAAACCAAAAACGAAGACCCTGCTTGATTAGATGATTTTGATTTAGGTAATTACTCAGACCTAAAATCTTACCAAGAAAAAATGAACTGATTTCTACCGTAGATTCCCCAACACGATATCCAAATTTTGGATTTTTCTCAATTATTAGAATATTGAGTTTTGGATTTTCACGCAGCAACATCAATGCAGTAGAAGATCCAGATAATGCACCGCCAATAATTATGACATCGTAATCAATTTTTAATGAATCAGACATTGATTAATAACTCTTAACATATTTAAAGATAATTATGAAAGAAGATTTTGATGCCATCATTATTGGAGGAGGCCCAGCCGGGTCCACAGTTGGCACACTATTATCTCAACAAGGTTTGAATGTTTGTATCATTGAACGAGATGTTTTTCCAAGATTCCATATCGGTGAATCTCTATTACCGAATTGTAATGAAATTTTGAAAAAAATTGGGGTCTGGGATAGATTAGAAAATGAAGGTTTTATTAAAAAATGGGGAGCCGAATTTACTTTCGGCAATGGTAAATCAAGAGTCCATAATATTTTTTCTGAGGGATTAATAAAAGGATTAGATTATACATTTCAAGTAGAACGTTCAAAATTTGATAAGTTGCTTTTGGATAATGCAAAAGAAAAAGGCTGCTGCATCATGCAGCCATATAATGTGATTACGGCAAATGATAATGGAACATTTTGGGAAGTTACTGTAAATGAATTAAATAATATCAGTAAGGAAAAAATAATAAAATCCAAGTGGTTGATAGATGCCAGTGGCCGCAATGCATTTCTCGGGAAAAAAAATAAAATTAGTCACGACGAAAATAATAATCCTAAACGGTTAGCTGTTTATAATCATTTTAAGAACATTCCCAAACGAGAGGGAAAAGAAGCAGGTAATATAATTGTTACACGCTTATCTGATGGCTGGTTTTGGAGTATTCCTTTAGATCAGAATAAAACATCTATTGGTATTGTTTCACAAATTGATAAAGGTAATTGGACTAACGATAAATTTTCCATTGAAAATTTCTTTTATAATGAAATAAAAAAATCACCTTATATTAGTGACCTAATGCATAAAGCAGAACCGATAGACAAATTTAGATCAACGGGTGACTATTCATACTGTCATCAATATTTTGCTGAAGAACGTAGTTTTATGGTGGGTGATGCCGCCGGATTTATTGATCCGGTATTTTCTTCAGGAGTTTACCTCGCATTAGAATCAGCTAATTTGGCAGCAGAGTATATTTTTAAAGCTTACAATAAAAGACGGTCAGCCACTCAACGAGAGTGTAAGAGGTACACAAAACAAATCAAAAACAGAATGAATGTAATGAATGATTTGGTAAATGTTTTCTACGACAACAAAAGCTTTGCCATCTATATGGAACCGTCAAATCGATTTAAGTTATTTCAGGCGATAAATTCATTAGTTGCGGGCAATACTAAACTAAATTTTTCGCTCTGGTGGAGGTTTAAGTTGTTTCTACTAATTTGTTTCATAAACCGTCATTACACTATTTCAAATCCTGTCTTTAAATAGTTAGATATTTATTGAAAAATTTATTTAAATCTCCAATTTAATAACCTGCTTTATCCAGTTCGGCATCTAGCTTGAGCAGGAAGTCGTTAAATGCCCTTTTATATGCGAGTTGCCAGTTAGCATTACTTGCAATTTGACCTTTATTAATTCCATAACCTTTAACCACAATCGTTGAAGAATCGTCAGACTTAGTAAATTTCATTGTACAATAGACTCGTGCCTCAAAACTCACAGTGAACATTCCAGGACTAAACCAAGCCCAAAATTCATCAATCGATACACTTGCTGATTTACTTGCATCAGAATTTTTAGCAATTGCATAACCTCTGCTGTTTAGAGCTTCTTCTAATAAAACTTTTGTCTGCTTTATTACAGAGTCATCTGCCGGTAAAGCAATATCACCCATAGCCATTCCATAACCATTCCGTTGACGTCCAATCATTCTTGATCTCTCATCCTTAGACATTGAATCGAGATTGCCTTTTACCGATGGAATATTAGGTTGTGCAGGCTTGCTTTCAAATACTCGATTATCTTCGATGCTGCTGATAAATATCTCACCTTTTCCAACCTTATTGTCAGGAAATTCAGGTATCGATAGACTAACAGTCCGAGTGCCGACGACACAACCCGATAAAAATATAACTGACAATAAGACAGTTAGGTTAATTAGGTTTTTCATAGTTTAGTGCATTTATTGGATAATTGTGATTTATCGTTACGTTAATTAAACGATTATTAAAATCATCATCTCCTATATTTTTAGTGAAACGGTTGGCTATTGGAATAAACAATTATTAATATTTGTATTCTGAAATTACATAACTAATAGTATTCTATTAAAATGAAATAAAGATACTAATCATAAATTCAAACGGTTTAACACTCACCTTCTGATTAACCCCCGGTTGTTTAATATCAACTTCAGAGCCATCATACATTGCTTCAACTCCAAAGGAAACAGCTCTTTCTCGATTAAATTCAACACCCACTCCACCTGTAAAACCCGGACTAGAGTCTACCAAAAAATCACCGTCTTCTATTAGTATCTTACCCCCTGCTCGTACATAAGGAGCCCAATTCTCATTCATTTCGAATGCATATCTAAAGTCCAGACCGAGTGGAAGTATAAAAAAACTTACATCACCAGCACCATAGACTAAAGGCCCAATACTAGTGCCAATTCCAAAATTATTATCAAATTCATAGTAAGGATCTATTGAGATGCCAACTGGAATTGTCGTAGAATCAGAAAAGAAAAAGTTTTTCTCTATAGCATCTGTAACATCTTCGAGTCCACTTACATAGGTCAAGTGTAATGGAAATTTCCATTCACCTCCGAAGGTGATATTATTATTAATCAGTACAAAGATAAATAATAAATAACGTAATAATTTTTTGGTCGATACATCAGGATTTATATTTTTCATTTATTTTAATTAAGTTAGTATTCTAAGAATTAAAAATTTTTATACGCCCTTACCAACTATTCTGTCAATTTTTATTTTGCAGATGTTACTGTTAATTTTAGCTAATGCTACATTAGTTATTACTTGCTTGTCTTAAAAGACTTCACATCAGTGTTTTAAGAAGCATTCTGACGAGTAGCTTATTTTTTGTAATAATCCCTCAAGTAGTTACAATTGAGATTTGGAATAATTGAAAATAGTTAGTTGTGTGAATATTAACGATCAAATCAGGTTAGTTAGACGAAATAATACTTTATTAGCAAATATTTCTTAATCACATATTAATGGTATAATTATGAGTCTAATAATGTGGCTTGATCTCTACACACTTATATATTCATCCTCTAGTTTATAATGACAAAAAAAAAATTAATAGCTCGGCTAAAATTACTATGGTTGCCGAGCTTACTTCTAGTCGGATTATTACTTGTCTATTTTGGTTATGATTGGCGTATTTATTTTAGACAGCATCATAATATAGCCATCGGTATTTTTATTTTACTAATGATCTTTTTGCCACTTATCGGATTTCCAATCAGTTCATTTTACTTGTTTGCAGGCATGGCTTACGAACCCATTATAGGATTTAGCGTAGCATCTTTATCATTATTTGTTAATATGGTAATCGCCTATGTTCTCGCTTCCATTTATAAGGAATCATTTCAACGATTATTACAAAAACATGATATACTTAAATCAGCCGTTAATCAAAAAAATCTGTTGCGATTAACCATTATTATTAGAGCAGTTCCAGGCGTGCCCTATTGGCTTCAAAACTATTTGCTTGGTGTCTCAGGAGTTCCCTTCCATACTTATATTATCGTATCATGGATTGTTCAATCAACCTATCTGGCAGGGATGATTTATCTATCTTACATCAGCTTTCAGGTAACACCATGGAAGTTATTCGCTGGTATAGCAATTATTGTTGTGATGGTTGTTATATTACGTGTTTTTCTCAATCGAGGAGAAGATAAATAATTGAAAGAGCAATGATGAATCTGTTTCGGTTAAATTTTTCTCGATCAGATATTGTATGAATATACTGGTTAAAAGGCTCGGCTTTTTCAATTGCTCAAAATACATAACAGACACAAGTTGCCAGAAATTTTTGATTAAACTACAAACATGGAAAATTGACAAATGGAAAATAATTAACAGGAATCATTATTTTCCCTATGATAAGAACTACATAAAGATTAATATGTGTGATAATTTAAGCAGCCAATTAAAACAAATCATCGTCGAAACGTTGAACATGGAAGAGATTTCGGTCGAAGACATTCAGGATGATACGCCTTTAATAGATTCGGGCTTAGGAATGGACTCTATAGATGCACTCGAATTAGTTGTCCGTGTCGAAAAGGAATTTAATGTTAAAATTAAAAGTAGTGAAGAAGCCAAGCTTGCTCTTTCAAGTGTTCGGTCATTAATGGATTTTATTAACAAACACACACCGGATTAATTCGGATAATCGCACATTATAAGTAATGACTGCTATTAATCCTCTCACAGTTGGTATAAAAGTCTGCAAATGTCTAACCGCCTTTGGCGATGAAAAAGAAACCTATCACAATCTAATAGATCAAAATTGCGCCTTGAAAGCACAAGCAGTTTTTGGAGAAAATGGAGGAGACAATGTCCCGTTATCATTGTGTAACGAAATGAGAGCAACCTATCCTCCAAGATGGATTTCACTTCTGCATAAATTACTTTCCGACTTACCCGATAAACCATGGGGAACACCCGCCTACCCAATCATAATTTCTAGCAGCAATTTTGGCGTTGATCAGTTATTTGCTTACTCAAAAAATAATAATTCAAATTATTTAAAAAATTCGACTCCTTATAAAAACGTTGAATGGGTATCGAATGAATTTAAATTGGGATCGGCTTGTACTATTATTTCCCATGCATGTGTCTCTTCTAATATTGCTCTTATCTATGGATCAAAGCTTTTACAGCGATCTCATGTGGAGGAAGTACTGGTTTTATCCTATGACTTTTTAAGTCCATTTGTCACAGGTGGATTTTACTCATTGAAAATACTTAACGGTGATTTTCCAAAACCATACTCTGATTGCGAAACAGGATCGATTGCCTTGGGTGATGGCGCGGCCTTTGCAGTCCTTTCTCGCAAAAAATGTGATGTAAACATCGATGCACAGATGAGTTACAATGAATGTTTTCATATGACGAGAAATAATCCGGATGGCAGTGGCTTTCGGAACATTGGAAATCTTATTTTGCCCTTTCTAAAAGATAAAAAAGTTTGGATAAATGGACATGGGACAGGAACGTTAGAAGCCGGCAAACTAGAATCTACTCTCTTTAATGAAGTTTTTTCGGGTGCTCCTCTGGTCTCATGGAAAGGGTCTCTAGGTCATACCCTGGGAAGTTGCGGGTTGGTTGAACTGGCTATTGCTATTGAGAGTATTAAAAATAACCAAACACCTGGAACAATTGGCTCACAGAGACCTTGTTTTTCTGATAACGTTGCTCTTAGCTCATTTAAAAATAATTCATATAACGGTGTTGTCCTAGCAAGCAATGCATTCGGCGGGGCTCATGCTATAATGTTAATTTCTTATGATTGAACGCTACATAAAGAATTATCATAAAATTGGCCCTTTTAATGAAATCTTAGATAACGATTTTATCAAGAAGCTAAAGCAGGAATTTCCACCGTTATTGGCACGACGTATGACATTGCTCTCATTGCTAATAGGAAATGTTTGCAAAAATTTTAAGTTAGCCGAAGAAGATGAAATTGTCTATGCCACAACTTGTGCGGAAGGGTTAAGTCTCGAATCATTTTTGTTAAGCTTTCCCACACCCAGTCCTCTACACTTCCAAAACTCCATTCATCCCAGCGGCATCGAGCAAGTCTTGATTGCACGTCAACAACCGATTAATAATTTACTCCCTATAAATGGTGCGCCACAAACCATAATTCTTAATGCATTGATGGCAATTATGCATACTCAAAGCGAATATTCGTATCTGATCAGCGGTGAAGAAAAAGGAAACAGATTGTCTGATGTACAAATAACTAACAATTGTTCGTATGCTTATAGTATAGAATTTTGCAAAGACAATACCGATGCTATTGGAAAACTTTGTTGGAAGCCCTGCTCTACTGATAGTCTGGATACTGTTATAACCGGTGATGACTTTATAAAGTTTTTGGATTGTAAAAAAGAGCTTGAGCTTCAGCATAAAAATTTTGGAAAATTTAAAATCACATGGCATTAGAGGCAAATAAACAACATAGAAACATAGGCCCAACATGGGGATATCGTGCAGTTATATTTTGGTCAAAAATATTGCCCCTACCGATCGCTAAAATAGTTATGATGGTCAGTGCATTCATTACTATGATTCTATTGCCTAAACAAAGCCGTTACTCCAAAGAATATTTAAATCAAGTAAATATTAAACCAGTAATTTGGTCCCATGTCTGGCGACATTATTATTCATTTATAAAATATTTAGTAGCTCGGTTTCGATCAACAGGAGACAGCTCGACTAAACTTCACTGGATTACTGAAAAAGGAAATTTGGTGGAGAAACATTTATTAAAAGGAACCCCTTTGTTATTGGGAACATTCCATGTGGGTCATTCAGATTTAATGGGATTTAATATCAAAATACCTCATCGTAAAATAAATATGGTTCGCCTTAAAATGGAGAACTCTGCTGAACTTCAAAATATAATAGAGACCTCCGTCGATTCAGTTTCAATAATTTGGGTAAACGATAGAAATGATCTTATTATTAAATTAAAGGATGCACTGCTCAATCAAGAGACAATAGCAATGCAATGTGATCGAATTGAACACAGTTCCAAAGTTGAAAGCTTTCAATTTTTGGGAGAAAAAAGAGAATTCCCATTTACCATCTATCACCTTTCAATAATTTTTAGTAGACCCGTTGCTTTTTGCATTGGCATTCCCATAGGCGACAAGTCAGTTAAAGTACTTACCACAAACTTATATTACCCGGATGCAGAAACAAGAACTGAAAATTTACTAGCAGGAAAAAAACATTTTCAAAGTGTACTCAGTCTCCTTGAAAATATACTAAAGGAGAATCCATACTTGTGGTATAATTTCATTCCATTAAATCCAGTCTCTAAAGATAAATAAATTATCTACTCACCCTATCTATGATGTCGCAAATATATTATTTTTTCGCTTATTATCTAGCGATGGCTATATTTGCTTTAGGTTCTTTATTGATTAACATAATTTGTTTTTTTTATCTACTGTTGCCCTATAGTAAAAAGACAAAATCTACTTGCAGAAGATGGATACACAAAAGTTATAAACTGCTGGTTAATGTATGCAATGCATTAGGTCTATTAGAGGTAAGCCAAACGGGTATTGATAAACTTTCAAATTCCAATAAAGGGGTAATTATTGCAAATCATACAGGCCTTCTGGATGCAATTGTACTATTGGCAATGCTTCCAGATGTAAACTGTATATTCAATCACAAATTGATGGGAAATCCCCTTTTCAGCCACACCGCACAAGTTGCCGGTTATTTAGCTAACCGTAAAGGTCGTATCAATGATCTTAGAAACTCAATTCGTAATGTAACGGAGGGCAATCTGCTACTAATTTTTCCTGAAGGTACTCGAACAGATATTCTTCCACTCAATCCATTTAAGGCAGGCTTTGCTTACATTGCGTATAAATCAGGTGCTCCAATATATACCGTAATCATTAGAAATACAGGTCGTGCATTTGCAAAAAATACTAATATTTTATTGCCATGTAAATTGCCCATAAAATACTCTTTTCAATCAGGAGAAAAATTTCTGATCAGTAGTTATAATCAACTACAATCTGAAGTAGAAGAGATCGAACAGTATTTTCGTAAAAATTTAATATGAACTATGTTGAAAAATTCATCCATGCGACTCTTGAAAACGGCTACTGTGATGGCCATTTTCCTGGATCTCCAATTGTTCCCGCAGCAGTTGCACTCGGCTGGGTTTTGCAATTCCTCGAATCAAAATTTTCAATAAAGCCTGATCAGACAGAAATTAAAAATCTTAAATTATTACATGAGATTAAGCCCCCAATTCAACTTACAATAAGATTAGAAGAAAATGATAACGGCTATTTAGCCTCTCTAATGTCTGAATCTATTGTCTATCTAAAAATGATAATTATTGTTACCCCGGATTGAAATGAACTTTAGCGAATCGACACACCTTCTACTCATTCCATCATATAATACAGGCAGAATTTTGAAAGAGGTCGTACTCGATGCATTGAAGCAATGGCAACCGGTATGGTTAGTTATTGATGGGAGTAATGATAAAAGTTTTTCCGAACTCCTACGCAATCAAGATAATTATGATGGTCTAAAAGTATTGGTTAGAAACGAAAATTATGGAAAAGGCAGTACCGTTTTATGGGCAGCGGAACAGGCGAATAAAGAAGGATATACTCACGTTATGTTAATGGACGCAGATGGACAGCATCCTTCAAAAGAAATAAAAAATTTCATGCAATTGTCGATGGAGCATCCAACACATATGATTATGGGAAACCCTATATTTGGAAAAGAAGCACCGCTAGCAAGAATTCTGGGACGCAAACTTACATTATTTTGGACAGATATAGAAACTCTTTGGACAGGTATGGGAGATACCCTTTTTGGATTCCGCGTTTACCCTCTAAAACCATTACTCATTGCATTTTCTAAAACGAACTGGGCACGCCGTTTTGATTTTGATCCAGAAATTGCAGTAAGGATCAAATGGGAAGGCGTCCATGTCATACAAAAAGAGGTCCCGGTAAAATATTTATCGAAAGTAAATGGTGGTGTATCTCATTTCAATTATATCAGAGATAATTTAAGTCTTACATATCTACATTTTCGTCTGATTCCGGAATTTCTAATATCTGGTTTATGGAAATTAATTTGGTTAAAATTTAAAACCAATAACGTGAAGAAGAACTAACCATTATGAGAAACATCTGTTTATTCACCATACTATTATCACAAATATTTATTTGTAATGTTTGGGCAAAGTCACTCTTTGATCAAAATAACAAGATAAATCCTACATCTCTTTCAGCCTCATTAAAAGATTTTCTTGACCATAAAAGTAACAAACATTTCGAAGCAAAATTTAACGAATCTAGAAAAATTAAATTCAAACGCACGCCGAAACTTTTTACCGGCATTATTCGTTCAGCACAAAATCGAGGTATTAGTTTAGAATATATTAAACCTACGTCTCGAATTATCATCTTTGACGATCAGGGTCTTGTCATTAAATCAGACAATAAAACCAAGATAGTAAATCTTGGGGAAAATACCCAGAGTATTGCAATATTTAAGCAATTGATTCATCTCGACATTGATTTACTAGAGTCGAGTTTTGATTTTTATTTTGAAAAGACTCCCAATGATTGGACTCTTGGTTTGCTACCAAAATCTAAAAGTGTGAGTAATCAATTTAAAGAACTAGTAGTCAGAGGTAATGAACAATATTTGAAAGAGATAAAGATCGTGCATTCATCATTAAATATTCGGAATATCATTATTGATACTAAGAGTGTTAAATTTAATTTGGATGAAAATTCTCTAGATCGCTATTTCAGATAGTCATAATTTTAATTAAATTGCAGTGAATACCACCATTATAAGTAAATTTGCATTGGTTGGACTCATTTTTTTCTCAATATTGATAGGAAGTTTCAGTGCAAATATTTCAATAGAAAAATCGTTAAACGTTAATATCACAGACCTTTTGCCAAGTAATGAATTATTTGAAACTCAGGATAATATACAGAAAAAAGTAAGTAATGATTTTTCAAAATTTATATTTATTAGACTCGATACTCATACTGCAAATTATGAGCAACAAAATATAATAGCTAAAAGTTTTCTTACCAAGCTAGATGATAACAGTGTATTTTTGAGGTCTGAATTAATGAACAAATTGCCGGACAATCTAACCAAATGGATTGATGATAATAAATTATTAATTTTACTGCCTAATTGGCTAGAGTCAAAAGAGGCCCAATATCATAACAAAAAAATTCAGGATAAAACTTTTATCGAATGGTTAGCCAACGACGCTGTAGAGGAGCTCAATACATATTTGGATAATCCAGAGAGCGTCGCTTATATGGATAATATACAAGAGGATCCATTTTTGCTGATTCCAAATTTCATCAAACAATCAAATCCAGCAGCAGAAATTAACGGTTTTGATTCAAATCAACTGATTCATATCTGGGCTGAAATCAAAGACTCTAGTTTGAATAGTGACGTTCAAATGTCAGTTGAAAAAACAATCAACGAAGCTTATACAGCAACTAAATCTTATTTTCCGGCAATCGAAATGATGTATTCAGGAGTATCAAAATTCGCGAAAAAAAGCGAATTAGGCATACGTAACGAAGTATCCAGACTCAATATACTTTCAATCTCATTGATCGTTTTGGTCTTAGTTATTTTTTTAAGAAAACCGTATATCATATTGCCGGTTGTTGGTGTCGTTCTAGCTGCACTAGCTGGATCCTTTTTATTAACATACTACTTCTTTGGGCAGGTACATCTTTTTACGTTAGTTGTAGGCTCGATATTAAGCGGTGTATCCGTCGACTACGCATTTCATATAATACTCAAAAGAGAATCATTAAAATTGTCTAGTTATACTGAAACGATACAAAATATTAGTCGACCACTGTTCATGAGCTGGCTAACAACTGTCTGTGGGTTTTCAGTTTTGCTATTTTCAGAATTATTTATCCTACGCCAAATCGGTGCCTTTGTTGCAATTGGCATAACGCTCTCCCTCTTATTCAGCGTACTAGTTTATAGTGCACTCGATCTGTTTAAAATGAAACATATTAGAATGGACAGAGGATTAAGTTGGAAACAATTTTATATCAACCCCACGGCAAAATACATTGTTATTATATTTTTGTTGGCTGTATCAATATATTCGATATCTCAATTACAATTCAGAGACGATGTCAGAGATTTGCAAGTTCCCCTACATATATTGGTTGAGGAACAACAGCAAATGTCAGAAAAATTTTCCCAATTATCGAATAAGGATTTACTTATCGTTTATAACAAAAATATTCACGCACTTGCTGATAATCTAAGAACTTTGGTTGAGCAGTCAGATATAGACGCTATAAATATAGCAAAATTGCTGCCATCAAAGAAAAATATTCATAATATAAATCAGTTTGTATCAAAGTTGGAATCCTTCAAAAAATACTTTAATAAATCATTAACTGAACACGGATATTATTCTGATGAATTTGATGAATTTATCAAAAAACTCTACGTGCTAAAAACTAGTGACTTAAATCAGAAATATATTTCTTCAATAGAAAAACTTACCAGTGCACTACACGGGCCAATGCAATTAGTGCTTTTTAAATACAACGAACTCTACTGTGCATCAGTGAAAATCAACAAAAGTAATCTCTTAAAAAATGATATTAAGAATAGTTTTATTTATGATGAAATTGGCCGACTCAATTTATTATTTAGAAACTATCGATTAGAAGCGCAATCATCTGCCGCGACCGGAGTTGTAATGATAATAGTTTTTGTATTGTTATTTTATAAATTAAAAAGCTTTGTCAGAGTACTTTTCATACCGATTATATCCGTAGTTATCTCTACTGGAACTGTCTCACTTTTACAAATACCATTCTCATTATTTGGTCTAGTCGGTACTTTGTTAGGATTTTGTCTCGTTTTGGATTATTCTCTTTTTTCAGTATCCACACCAAAAGATCAACCACTCCTTTCAATTAGAATGTCGGCAATCAGTACGTTAGTCGTTTTTACAGTTTTGGCAACAAGTAATATTCCGGCAGTCAGTTTGTTAGGGTTAATAGTTTCAATAATTGTTCTAACTGGCTTTACGTTAGTAGAATTCGACAGAACCAGGATCAAATAATTATGGATATTTCGAACGACATAAAAGAACTCCTGCCTCATACTGAACCAATTATTTTAATTAAGAGTATTGCCAAGTTTATTGGAGATTCCATTGAATGCATCACATTATTTTCAGACCGGAACTACTTTAACGATAAGAACGGCATTCCCGTTTATTGGGGTATTGAAATAATTGCTCAAGCTGCAGCTATTCATATAATTAAAAATAAATCTTTTGCGACAGCTATTAGTGGCCGCCTGATTAAAGCCCGCAAGATCGATTTCAAGTCGAATTATATTCCGTATGATACCAGACTCAGAATTTATGCAAAGCAAGTCATCAGCAGTGAGTCCGGCCTGTTTATTTACGAAGGTTATATAAAAACTGAAAAGGGCGAAGAATATTTAATTGCAGAACTGGGAATATTAGTCAGATAAAATGAAAAATCTCATAGTCAGTGCATGGAATAGAACAGTGCAAAAAAATAGCAACACAAGTGCGTATAAAAGGTCGGGAAATAAAATAACATTAACTTTTGAAAATATTAATCAACTATCCGAAGACTATTTATTTCGTCTGAATAATTTAGGGTCAATAAAAAAGAGAGTAGTTGCATTCCGATTAAACAACACAGAACACTGGATAGCATTTTTTTTGGCAGTCCAAAAAGCTGATGCCATTGCTCTGCCACTAGATAAAACTTTTCCGGATAAATATGTGGACTCTTTATTGGACTCTACTAACGCATCAGTATATTTTAATGGAACTACTTTTATTGAGAAAAAGGGAATGCATTTTAAGAGTAAAACCCTGGCTATAATTAAGCTTTCTTCTGGTAGCAGCGGTATTCCCAAAGGCATTTTTTTCAAAGATTCTGAAATTATCGCGGATGCTGAGAACATCTGTAGGACAATGAACATTTCTAGTGGAGACATAAACTATTCAACTCTAGAATATCCCCATTCATATGCGTTAGGTAATTTAATAATCCCTTTAATCCTATACGGAATTCCTATAATACAATCTTCTGGAAATTATCCACAATTAATAGCAGACGAACTAAAATCCTCAGGTGCCACCGTTTTTCCAACAATTCCACACATACTTAAGGCGATAACTTCATTAGCCCCTGATATTGGAAAAACAGTACGCCTTACGATTTCAGCGGGAGCCAATCTCGATACCAATATTGCAAAAAACTATTATTCAGTTTACCAAAAAAAAGTCCATAATTTTTATGGATCAAGCGAAACCGGTGCAATCGCTTACGACATAACCGGTGCATTAACTTTATCAGGTGCCGCTGTTGGTAATCCTATTAAAGGTGTAGATATTACAGTCAGTAAAAGTAATCGATTTTATGTGAGTAGTCATGCTGTATTTAGTTACAGAAATTCCAGTAAAAGAAAATTCCTTTTACCAGATCGTGGGTACATTAATAATAAGGGTGAAATTGTTTTGTCAGGAAGAATCAATACACATGTTAAGATTGGCGGTCGTCGATTGAGTATTTCAGAAATTGAAATGTCTATTTTAGCAATAAAAAGTGTGAAAAAAAGTTTTGTTTTTTTAAACAAAAATAATCATAAACTCTACGCGGCTTATCAGGGAAGTATTCCATCAAAAAAAATATCTGAAGCTCTTAGTATTACATTATCTCAATGGAAAATTCCAAAAAAAATAATTCGCTTGAATGAATTCCCCACTAATGCCAGAGGTAAAATCGACAAAGTTAAAATTGAAAAGATGTTAAGTTAATAAACACTAATATTTCCTTATTGAGATTTCAATTTCGGTTTCCAAGTCAGCTCGACAAATATTACTCTTTAATAAGGTCAATTGCGTGTCTGCTAACTGAAATGAGAACCTTAAGGCATTACATATTTTTTCCGTGAACTTTGTATTTCTTAGATATACTTTCATATAAATTGCATCATTATTTATCTTACAATTTTGCTCTTTCTGAATTTTATCTAATATAATTTTCAAGTTTTTTATCGTTAGTTTTAATTGATTTTCCATGTCGTATGGATTGATTGTTTCACACCCCAGTATTGAAGCAGTTCCAGAAACATAGATTTGTCTGTACGTTGTTTGTATACTACCCGCTCGCGAAAATGAAGGTGAGTATGTTCCATATTCTTTGGGATAAGTATATGCGGGCTGCTGCTGCGGGTTTTCATAAAACTCAGGTGATTCTTTAAAGCCAACAAAATAAACGGAAAAATTATTGTCTGAGGTTCCCACAGCCGATGCCGCTGGATATCTGAATATTCCTGCCTTCCCTTGATGGCTAAATGCTAACGCCCGTCCCTTACAGAAAGAATGATAATTTTCGACCTGGTTAACCTGACCATTTATATCAGGTAGATAATTCCAGAGTCTTACTAAATTATAATCACGAGTAGCTTCAAATAGTTCTAAATATATTTCTTCTGCAATATATCCTATTGCATCAGTTTTGATTTCTTGCGTAGTAACACCAGCGATAGATTGCCCATTCTTTAATATTATAAAATTATTCGTCCGAACAATATCTAATGATTCATCTTCATGTATAATTTCTTGTTTAGGGCCTAAAAGACAAGGTAAGGCTAAATACAAGGCAACTGATGAGTTCTGTTGATCTAAATACGTTTGTTCATTGCCATATTGTACAAGGAAACGCATGAATTTATTTTCAAACTAGTTAGAAATAATTTTGTTCAATTTTGATATTGTGCGGTACTCAATTGGTGCGATAAGTCTGCATTCAAATTTTTAAGCCAACCCATTGGAACTGCTGGCCCAAGCGATTTACCTTTCGAATTAATCTTCTCAGAATAATTAAATATTTTAACTTGTTCTCCAGATACCTTAAGAATCACTTTACCATGATATCCTCTATGTATTAATTCAGCTTCAACTTGTTCATTGGAAACGTTGGTAATTTTCCATTCACGATTAATTAAAGTACGACTTATTGCCGATTTAATTTTTTCGGCCTCAAGCCCTTGAGGAATAATTACACCTAGCGGAGTATTATTATAGTCTTCGTTCTCACTTACACCGCCAGTGTTACAACCAACGAACATCAGTGAAATAGTTAATATGCATACTAAGATAATTACTGATTTTTTCATAATTAATCCAAAGAATCTTACTGTGTCGTTTAGTCAATAATAAACACCAAACTCATAATTTATATTCAGTGGTATTCAAATAATTAATATACTAACCTTATCTTATTATAAAAAAGGTTTCCCACCTATGCCGTTTTATTAATTCACTCCGATACCTTTTTATATCAAGGTGGGTGCTCTGTCGCCAACTTTTGCCTTCCGGTTTACGGCTTGACAGCTATTGATCGAACCCCGAGCTCCCTAATTTAAACTTCAGGAATAGAGTTTTATATTAACTCGTCGAACATTACAGGAAACCTTAAAAAATTTTTTAGTAAATAACTGAAAATAAAATTATATATTTCAAAGGATTAATCAACATCTTCTTTTTATTTTAACAGGTAATTCAAAATATTGATGCACTTCAATGTCATTTGATATAAGAATGTATAACGTTTTTTTACTAAAACAACAAAGCGTAACGAGCTCATAAATTAATGCGTGGCTATCAGTTTTAAAAAAAGTCATGGATCGTCGCGTCTTTGCATTACTCGAGATATTATATCAAAAAAAAATTTACCTCTACGTGTTGAAGATATTCTTATACCCGATTTTTCACACCTTTTCAAAGACAGGTAAGTTCCTGCCAATTGAAAAAAATATCTAAACATTTCAGTATATTTCCGCCTCAATATTTTTGGGAATCTTAAAATGTGCTACTTATAGAATCATCATTTCAAAATTTTTTTTAGCAACTATACAATTTTTGCTTCCCTTTAATAACGATTTCTGCATAACGAGTAACAACAATAAATTGTGAGTAATAATTTAACCATAAAAATATCATGAAAAATAAAATCGGTTCAATATTATCAACTATATGTATTTTTAGTATATTATCACAAAGCAGTTATGCTGCCTTTACAATAATGACAAATTTCCTTGGAGGTGCAGCACCGACAAATGCCGTTGGCGGTGGTAATCTTCAAGATATCTTTGAGGAAGCTGCAGGTTTTTGGGAAAGCATCTACCCTAATGATACACATACACTCACACTTGATTATTCTTGGGCAACTCTTGGCTCGGGTACTTTAGGTCAACATCTGTTTCAATCAGAAGGTGGTACACCAAACAGGGAAACAGCAGGAGTAATCAATTTTGATAATTCAGAGGATGTTGTATTTTTTCTTGATTCCACTCCAGGAGATGATGCTGAGTATGGTAATGCGAATGCCGTATTTAGAAATTTTGGTGCCGGATTACTCAATACAGGATACATCCTTTCAGACCCGACTGGATCCGCTATTGGAAATTTTGATCTATTTTCTATCGCACTGCACGAAATTGGCCATGCATTGGGACTCAGTAGCGGCAATTCTTCTTTTCAAAACGAAAGAGGAGATAACGATATAGACGTACAATCTCCGCGACCTTACGCGGGTAGCGTACTCCCTATCGATGATACAACTGCACATATAAATGTAAGTATTCCAGAATCTTTAATGCAGCCTTTTTCAAGTGCTGGTGAGCGCAAATTAATCGATACTTTATCAATACTTGCGATAGCTGAAATTAGTGAACTTGACCCATATTTTCCAGATTATACAGTCATTCCTGAACCAGCAAATATCACATTGATATTTATAGCTGTTTTAACTTTAGGATGTTTCAGGAAGAAGCAGCTAAAGTCATCTTGATTTTGATGAATTTGGGCATACCGATCCAATAGAAGCTCCTGATTTCATTTTTAATATAAAGTCTGTATTATTTATAAGTAGCCTGGTATTACATTTTGAGAGAGAGTGTGTGTGTGTACTCAGTTTCCGCTAAGATAATTCACAAAAATTCTTCACACTCGGGATCGAGCTCATGTATTATAACACTTTGCAACCCAGCCAAAAATAGATAGCAAGAGTAAGCCTGCTGCTGATCGAGTGGTAATGATAATATTTTAATAGATCCATTTTCTAATTGTTCATCTGCAATATCACTCAAAACAGAATTACGCAGCCTAATACGAATTGCAGAGCATGCTCTCATAATTCCCTCAGCAGCATCTTCATAAATGCTTAGAATACCTTGACCAAATTCCTGGTCTTTTATCATGCCGACTAAGTAATTTAAATCTTGATCTAATTCATCCTTCAATCCATTTATCCACTCAATCCTCAAATCTTCATCATTGCTTGGCAACCAGGCGGGCAGGGATATTTGATCTTCCATTGATTCAATTACAACACTGATCATCTCAAACATGTGATTGACCATAGGTAAATCAATTTCCAAATTAATTTTAATCATTTTACTCAAGAATTGCTGCAAGTTGCCATTGATGTAAACTGTGAACGTAGGCCTCTGCTTTTTCGAGGTCACCACTCCACACTGTTGATCGTCCAATCTGATGAACTTCCATCATATGTCGATGCGCTTTTTCTTTCTCATAACCAAAAACTTTACGAAATACCATGACTACATAAGACATTAAATTCACCGGATCATTTAATACAATTACATGCCATATTTTTGATTTTTCAATTTCCGTGTCAACTTCTGGGAATGGACTTGTTGACCCAATTTGGAATTTTTCTTTCACTAATATAATATCTTTTCCGATCTAATTAAAAAATTTTGCCATAAATATTGTGACATATAATTTGCACCCATAATTATAACCCTCCATTTAAAATACGGGAATCTATAAATGTGTCTATTTTATATTTAATTTATTTTTTATTGAACTACATATTTTTCAATTTTATCCTGATCCAAAATACAGGATAGAGTCAAAAATCAAAAAATACAAATGCGCTGGAAAGCAATAGTTGCTTATGATGGCACTGATTACAATGGCTGGCAGAGTCAGAATTGCCGCAATACAATTCAGGATGTTATAGAAAAACGATTGGCTGTTATTTTCAAAAAAGAAATTCGAATACATGGAAGTGGACGTACTGACAGTGGGGTGCACGCAAGAGGTCAAGTCTTTCATTTTGATGCAGACTGGAAGCATTCACCAGAAAAATTACTATTAGCAATCACAACCGGTTCACCTGAAACAATTCAAATAAAGTCTATTCGACAGGTCGCAAAAAATTTTCATGCAAGGTTTTCTGCTAAAAGAAAAAAATATTGCTACCAAATATATCAAGGATCGGCACCACCAATGGAAACTCGTTTTTATTGGTCTCTTGGAAATAGAAAATTAGATATTGATAGAATGCGATCAGTCGCATCGATATTAATAGGCGAGCACGACTTTACGTCGTTTTCAGCTGAAAATGGCAACAAACTAAAAGATGCGCCAAATAAATTACTATCAAAATTAGAGATCAGAAAAAAAGGTTCTAAAATTACTATAACTATGGAAGCGAATGGCTTTCTCTATAAAATGGCTCGCCGTATTACAGGAGCATTGGTTGATGTGGGGTGTGAAAAAGTATCAATCGAAGATATTCAGACAATTTTGCATAATAAAAAACATACATCCGACATTGAAACCGCTCCACCAAAGGGATTATCATTAGAAAGAGCCTATTATTAGCCCGAAAATCACTTTGTTTATTATCAACGATATCCTGACAATTTCGGGTTTAATTATTATATTGAGCAATAAACTAGAAAAAAACCTTGAAAAATTTGAATTTGTAGATTTTTTAGACCCCCTATGAGCAAGGAAGAAAATAAATCAGAAGGCTCTTCAATATCGCCAGAGAATTTAACTTATCTCGATATTGAAGCATTGTCGCGCTATGTAACTGGTACTGGTAAAATATTACCAAGACGCGTTACTAAACTTACCGCTAAGCAACAGCGACACATTACTAAAACGATTAAACGTTCTAGAAACTTGCTTCTTATGCAATAATTTTTGCGGTTCCGAATTATTTAGTAAATAATCGTGGCAAAAATATTCGGTGACACAGAAATTGATATCGTTACCGTTTCTAAAGAACTGAGAAATGGCGGCATTGTCGCTGTTCCAACTGAAACCGTTTACGGTCTGGCATGCGATGCTCTCAACGAAAACTCCTGTAAAAAAATATTTGAAATTAAAGAGCGCCCATTTATCGATCCACTTATCATTCATGTTCTGGATATTTCAGCTGCCAAAGATTTAGCCTACTTTAATGACATTGCAGAAAAACTAGCTGAAAAATTTTGGCCGGGCCCTCTGACAATTGTTCTGCAAAAGAATCCATTAGTTTCCAATATTATAACGGCAAATAGAAATACCGTTGCCATAAGATCCCCATCGCACCCGTTACTGAGAAAACTATTAGCTCAATCAAAAATTCCTCTAGCTGCACCAAGTGCCAATCCATTTGGATATATCAGCCCCACTTCAGCCAATCACGTACAAGATTCACTGGGAGATAAAATAGATTATATTATTGATGGCGGAGAATGTGAAATTGGCTTGGAGTCAACTATCATTGACCTGAGTGATGAATCTTTTCCTACTCTACTGCGCACAGGATCTATTTCGACAAAAGAAATTTCAAAATGTATCAATTTGCCTATCATAGAAATTGATACCAAAAATAATCTTGTTGCCGAAGGCGCACCTGCTCCAGGCTTACTAAAAAATCATTACAGCCCACATACCCCATTAATCTTACTAGACTTTAATTTACCATGCCAAAAAAAAATTGATGAACAAGATGCTGTTGTTCTATTTAACAAATCCAATAAACAAGCAATTTCAGACCATAAAAATTTATTTTGGCTTACAGAAAAAGGCGATTTGTCAGAAGCGGCTCACAACCTATACAATTTATTAAGAAACCTCGATAATAAAAATTTTAATAAAATATTTTTTGAAAAAGTACCGAACTCCGATTTAGGCAAAGCAATAAATGATCGCCTGGAAAAAGCACAAAACTCCTAACTATTTTTGTTTGCATGACAAAATATATTTATCTAAATAATTATTTAAATTAAATCTACTAACTTAAAAAACTAAAAAATATGACACCCGAACAAATTACCTTAGTTAAAACATCATTCGAAAAAGTAGCGCCAATTGCCGATAAAGCAGCAGCACTATTTTACGACAGGCTATTCGAAATCGAACCCTCAGTTAAGCCATTATTTAAAGAAGATATCGAAGTACAAGGCCGCAAACTTATGGCGGCAATCGGCGCCGCAGTCAAAGGCCTGGACAACCTCGATTCCATTGTACCCTTCTTACAAAAGTTGGGGAGAGGCCATGTAAAATACGGAGTCAAAGATGAACATTACGATGTGGTTGGCGCCGCACTGTTATGGACATTGGAACAAGGTTTAGGCGACGATTTTACAGACGAAGTCAAAGAAGCTTGGACAACAGCATACACACTAATCGCTACTACCATGAAAGATGCGGCAAACGCTGCATAAATTCAGGTTTTTCCCGGACGAGGATAGTAATTCCAATTCTGATCCTGATCATAATAGTAATTTCAAAATTGCTATAATAGACAAAACAGATATTTGTAGATTATCTATATGATAAATATTTCCGTAGCCCGAAGGGTTTATCTATACTAGCCCAGAGTACAGCTCTGGGAATAATTATTAGTTTTAATTTCAAGCCCAAACTGGGTGAAGTAATTATTCATGCGTGTCACAAACCCTCGCAAAAAATTTATCTTCAGATCAGCTTTAGCACATAAGATACTATATCACCGTTTCAAGGCTCGTTTATTTATAACTATAATTCCCCACAGGGCTGTAACCCTTGGGCTGGTTTAGAGCTGCCTTGCAGGCATGTATAGCATCTGCTAAAATAAATTCCCGAAAATAAGTTTACATCAAAGAATGTAAGTTCATTTCAAATCGCTATTTGATTACAATTTAAAATTAGATAGATTGCCGCGACCTGCCTCAGCAGGTCTCGCAATGACAATCGTACAACTTTGTCATCTCGAGGAACAACGAAACGAAGCCGATCCATGACTATTTTTTTTGTTTAATGCACTTCAAAAACATTTATGGCAATCGCTATAATTACTAAAAATCGACAAATGATATTGTTTTATAAATCTAGCGAGTTGCTATAATAAAATACCCCTATTTCGGCACTGAGTTGAAAACGACATCTACCAATTTCTAATGGCATATGTTTTACTTGATTGAAAAAAAATTAGATTTAATTTTAATTCAATCTGATGATTTCATTTTCACCAAATTCACCACTGTTAAGTCTTCGTTATTTAATTCTTATTTTTGGATTATCTTTAATTTTACAAGGCTGCAAAAAAAAAGATGCAAATATTTTAGCAAAAGTTGGAGATCAGGAAATTCATGCTGATGAACTTACTCAAGCTTATGATCAACGAAAAAAAAAGAAACTAACTAAGTCTGAAGTCTTTGAAGATTTATTAAATCAAAAAGCCCTGCTGCATAAAGCCTACTCTATAAATTTAGATAAAAATACCGATCTAAAAAAAGAACTCGAAAAATTACTTATTCAAAAATATATCGAAACTGAAATTGCACCAAAACTCCAAGCACTCACCATTAGTGCTAATGAGATAAAAAAATATCATAGTGATAACATCGATCGTTTTACCAAACCAGGCCAACGACGAATCGCAATAATTCAATTTAAAACGAAATCCGAAAATAAATCTAACGACTATCAAAACTTATTAGCGAAAATTAACCAAATTAGAGCAGACGCGATCACCAAAAGTGTAGATGAAAAATTTATTGGCTTTGGAGAATTGGCAAAAAATCATTCTAAAGATTTACCGAGTAGCAGCAGAAACGGAGATGTTGGCTGGATAGTTGATGGCTTTCATAATTATCGCTGGGGACAAAAAGTTAATGAAGCTGCATTTGATTTAAAAAACATTGGGGACATCAGTAACATTGTTGTAACCGACCGCGGACTTTATTTGGTCAGATTATTAGACATTCGAGAAAGTAAAATCACACCAATAGAAAAAATCGGCAGCAGAACTCGAAATCGGTTACTGGAATTAAAAGTTATCAAAGAAAGAAAACGTTTAATAAATAAAATTCGTGATTCAGTTGAAGTAGAGATTTATGAAGAATAGATAAATAAATACATTATCAGCCACTACCGAGCAAACGCGACACCTCAACGAGCATAGCGAGTACCGAACGAAGTGACATCAACAATAACAATTGAACACAGATAAAACACAGATTTTAAATATTTTTAGTATTGATAATATACATGATATGTACTGGAAAAAGTGGACCTGAGATTCTCATAAAAGGAGAAACAAAAAAAATGAAAATTCTTTTCGGTACCGAGTTGAAAACAAAATCTACCCATTTATTTTGGCAGATACTATAACAGAATTTCAAATGTTAACTATCAAAGTGCTTTAAGAAAATCTGTGTTTCATCTGTGTAAATCTGTGGCCAAAAAAAACAATCCATGCTCCCCCGATGACATCATTAATACTAACGCTTCACAATGCGAAAGCCAAAATGATCATTTCCACGCCAGGTATAATCGCGTTCACGACTGCTCGATTCTAATGTTGATTCGTGAAAATTCCAGCTGCCACCACGTTTTACTTTCGTATCACCATTGTAAGCTTGTCCGGGACCACCGGTAAATGAAGGGCCTTCAATTGGCTCAACAGTTCCTAAGACAAGTTGATCACTTACAGGATCTTGATCCGGGTCAGGTGAATTAGTATAAAAATCCGGGTCGTACCAATCACTACACCACTCCCAGACATTACCTGACAAATCATAAAGACCAAACGGATTGGCCGCATAACTTTTAACTTCTACAACATGCCCTAAATCCGGATGAACATCATTTTCATTATAATTAGCTTTGGCAGCACTAACTGTTCCATCATCAGTAGCAAATTTTAAACTCTGCCCCCCTTTAGCAGCGTATTCCCATTCTGCTTCAGTTGGCAGATCATAACCATAATATTGTGCGAATACCCAAGCACCATACCATTTAATAAAATTTACCGGCCAATTTTTTACCTGCGCCAAAGTCGGTAAATTCGCTGCAGCTAATTCTGCCCAGCCAGATCGACTTTCACCAGTCTCATACGGATAGTTATCCCAATCAATTGCCTGAGGATCTTTCATACTAAATATCTTTGTTGTATCATTGTATTCTATCCAACATTGATTGAGTGGATTCTCCGGATCGATTGTAGTATCACCGTCATGATCTTTTAAAACTCGACTGCCACTAAGATCGATCAGTTTTTTTCCCGCATAAGTTTGATTATCAGCTCCAAAGACAAACGTACCTACAGTCGTAGGATTTACCTGTTCTTCTTCAACTTTGATCAATCCATCAACTATTGCAGCATTGAGAAATTCAACGTACTGCTCATTGGTAATTTCTGCTTCACTCATTTGAAAGGCACTTATGTTAACAGTGCGTTCTGGCTTATGATCATCAGCTAACGGCCCCACTATACTTGCATTACCCATGGTAAAAGATCCGGCAGGAATTGTTACCATCACGATACTTGTTGGAAGCTGCACTCCTAAATTTTCAGTCACGCGATAAAATTTCATATCTTTGCCGGAAATTGAATATGTTTTAGAAATTTCATTTCCTGTGCCTGATAGACTCTCAACTTCAGAAAAAGCGCTTAAATCATCCGAAGATTCGATAACATAATTTCCTGATGAATTAGAGTCAAATTTAAGATCAATCGAGTCAGCAGTTGTTGATTCGCTGACCTTTGCAGTGAAATCATCCGCGGCGTATCCGAGTGATGATATAATAATAAATAGTAATGATGTTATGAATTTTTTCATATCGAAATATAATAATAATTTTAGCTACAGATCAAACACAGAATTTATTATTATGAATAAAGGTGACACGGTGAGTAATCCGCCATTTTTATAGCATCTGCCATAATAAATTGGTAGATGTCGTTTTCAACTCGGTACCGAAAAGAAGTTTAAAAAAAAGAAAAAAAGTCATGGATCGCCACGTCGCGCTGCTCCTCGCGATGACAAAGTAGAAACCTAATTGTCATTGCGAGCTCTACGAATGCAGAGTGCGGCAATCTATCTGACTCACGTCTATTAATTGCATACACTAATTTATTTCGGTATCGAGTTGAAAACGACATCTACCAATTTATTATTGCAGACGCTCTATACGATAAAAATCGTAACATCAGAGGAGCGAGGCCGCACCTTCCTACTTAACCGTCATCCTAAAATAACGCTCAACTCCATCATCATCAAAAGGCCCAACGAAGAGCCGTCTTATAAAAAATGATTCTTCGGTAAAATAATCCTGTTCGTCGCCATCTTTAGTATCGCTGACAGATACCCTATCCCAATTACTCAGATCAGTTGATGAATAAACTTCATACGATTTCCCCGGTTTGGATAAAAAGAATAGGCGGTATTGCTGGTTATCAAGTTGATCAAAGAAAATAATTCTAAAAGAATCGAGATTCCAGTTAGGTAAAGTGAGAGAATGAAATTCTGCTAAATTTGTTAACCCATCCGCATCATAATCATCTGTCGCTAATACATCTTCAATAGAACTTAAACTATCAGTTTCATCATCAGCGATAATGAATAATTCCCACTCATCGGGAATTCCATCTCCGTCTGCATCTGTTCCGGTTGTCAGATCAACTTGTAGAAAAGTACCGGTTGCAGAAGTTTTTAAATTCTGACTACCGTATTCAATTACAGGAATTTCATTACCATTTTCAGAAACTGAAATTAATAAATCTTCAGTTTCACGAAATGCATTGTCTCTGTAACGACCCAAATCAATAACGTTTTGGATCAGGTAGCCTAAATCCATCGGCACATGTAAAACAAAATTAACACCGGGTGAAATAACCGTTCCTATTTTTCGACGCAATACTTCCTCACCATTAGAGTTGCGCAAAACAACTTCGGCATTATCATCGGCAATATATGGAAAGCCGAATGAGTTACGTGCCTGCCCGTAAATGACCATATCTGGCGTCGCCGGTTCGGCATTTAAACAAAAGCAAAAATGAGTAAGCAGAGTGATGATTAATAGAATATATTTTATAAAAACTTTCATAATAATTAATTTTAGCCACGGATTAAACACAGATTAAACGCAGATTTTTTAATACTTTTTATTTATAGATTTGTTGATTGTTAATAATTATATTCGTGATCCTTATGTCTTCTGTAGTATCTTTAATTTTATACTAATATAAATGGATTATAAATTTATAAAAAAATCTGTGTTTAATCTGTGTAAATCCGTGGCTAAATATTCTTTTCATTACCTCAATTTCCCGAATGTGAATACGTTTCAAAAATTATCTTAATATCACTGACGCCGTTGAGATCGCGTTCGCCGTTGACGGATTTTCCTTCAATAAATCTTAACTCCGCTTCATCTCTGTCAGAAAGTAACGTGCCGGCAGGAATTATTAATACCCAGTTGGTATTCCAGACTGAACGTCCGATCAACCGTGATGTTGCCAATGCGTCATCTTCACTGAAGCCGCCGTCGTGATAGGCTCTAAACGATGAAAATTTTCGGATAGCGCCAAAAGCATCAGTTAGCGAATCAATTGAACCGATAAAGTCCGGGTCTTCCAGTTCAGTGCCTCCGATATTGCGTGGCAATGGAATCTTCTGATCAATAATTTTCCAGCTTCTGAATGCGCCTGTTTCGGAAGTGGGAGAAAGCATAATATCTTCACCGGCCGGTATGAGGTAGACTCGCGGTTGATTGGCCAGACCGCCACCCAACGTTTCAATATCGAATGCGTTATTATAACCGACAAAGTAAACGCCGGCGGATTTAATTTTTGTGGCGAAGTGACTCGAATCATAAGCGTTATCGCCACCGGCCAAATCCCAGCCAAAAAAGTTTTTACCGAATTCGATTGTCGATGGAAATTTTATTATCAGCCCAGGTTCAGCAGCAAGACTTGGAGCAAAGATTCTGGCGTATTGCCCGAACTCAGCGTCATCCAGAATATTGTCCACCCAGTTTTCCTGCAATTTAGTGCGCCATGTTTCATCACCTGTGGAATCAGGTGATATACGGAAGAGTTCGCTGCGAAGAGAGAAACTGGTGACTTCCGAATCGGCATTGTTAAATCCGAGCTGCCCCTCGAGAACATCCCAGTTATCTTTCATCCGAGCCATGATATCTGCCAAACCGTTACCGAGTTGCGGAACGTCGTCAATGATTTGACCAATCGAACGGGCCTTTACCACTTCTGCGAGAAATTCCGCGCCGGGCGTGTTGACTTCTTCTGATGAGAGCAAAGCTGTTTCGTAGTCATAAGCTTTGGCGGCGAGATATACATAACGGGCGGCAAGGTCGAATAATGACTGGTATTTATCCAAAGCTTCATTGCGGAAAATGCGGTAGCCCAAATCTTTTTGCCGAAATTCCTGAATACCGGAAGCAGTTCGGATGCGAAAAGTTTCCAGCAAGTCAATAGTTGTAGTTCCCTCAGCTAATAATTTCAGGTATTCCTCTTCAGCATTTTCCAGCTTTGTGATAGCCGATTCAAATTCAAGTTGTTTTAAAGTCTGATTTCCCAAAATACCATTTAACTGAGTTACCATTTCTTCAATTAAATAACCGTCCTCAATATCTCCAAGATCAATATTAAGATCATCGCCAATTTGTTCAAACGAACTTTCAACGCCTTCCTTGACAAATTCGATCTGATTTTTGGTAAAATTAAATCCGGAAGAAATAAATGCTCCAACAGCAGTAAGTGCACCTCGAACTGCAGCTAAAGGATCAGAGCTGAATCCAATAGATGTAGGATTGGATGTTGCTGCAGCATTCTTAACTCCTTTTGCTAAATCTCCCTGAGTTTCGAGTGTCTTGGCAGTAAAATTAAGTGTATTAATTAAAACATTCAGCCCAATTTTCAAATCTCTATTTGCCGTCAGTTTATCAGTTGCATCATCATTTGCAGTAATTCTGGATAAAACCAGATTTGTCGTGTCCTGAATATCGCCGATTAATCCGAGATACTCTTCCTCAACACGCCGGAGATCAAAATAGGCCTGCATCACTTTTGTTATTGCTAGTTGAAGTTTTCCCTGAGCGAGTCGGCTGCCGGTCCATTCAGTTGGTTTGGTTTGAAATCCAGGTTCCGTTATGTTAAATTCAATCTCTCTGGCCTCGCTATCAACTAACACTACATTATCCTTATCAACAAATGTTTCAAACATATTGATGGTAAAGGTTCTCGATATATTGTCATCGCCAACCACTTCTGCAAAATCGACGTAATTATAATGAATCAGGTCCGGCCCTTCATAACCGCTCTCATAAGTTTGACCGGCGCCAATATCATCTGAATATGGATAGCCGAAAATCTCAATCAATTGATTGTTGAATGCTATTTCCTGATCTTCCACAAGGATTCGAAATACATTGGCATCGTCTGACTGTGCTCTTAACTCCTGTGAAAGACCTTGAGTGTAATCAAAGGTACGTTTTAAATTATTCAATGCAATTAAAGCCTTGTTATAAACCTGTTCAAAATGGCTAACACTTTCAGATAAAAACGGGTTTGTCCCTTGGGAGAATTGGAGTGGATTAATGTCAAACGGCACTACGTCTTTTGCGAGGCCGAATGGATTCAATCCCAAATCCGCTTCGTCTGTTTTGGTTTGTAATTCGGTCAATTGAGAGGCCACTTCCTTGAGTTCAGTAACGGTGGTACGGTCAATAATTTGAATACCCGCATGATCCGGATTCGTGTCGATGTCCGGCAAAAGTGAATTGCCAACGATCCAGTCGTAATACGCGGCCTGTCCGGCACGGCTGGCCCATTCGCCGGTGCCCCAGGCGCGTTCATCATTATCGTCAGTGTAAGTGCTGAGTAATTCACTGGTTACTTCTGAAAAATTCTGGCGATACGTAAGGTCGAAAATCTGCAATCCGGTTTTGGCACGTGCCGTTGCGGCCAGAGCAAAATTACGTTCATCGAGAAAATCGACATTAACCGTTACGCCACCGACCAGCACGGCTTCAATACGTGGTTCCCATGTGAAATTAACATTACGCAGGAGCAGATAGTAATTTTTTATAGCAGTGAGATAGTGCCCCCAGGCATCACCGTGGCCCTGCGGATAAAATGTTGCCGCATCATCTTCGTCGATCGTGCCATCGACATTACCGATATGATCCTTGATATTATAGTTTAATGCATAGGCCAATTCGCCACCGGTAAAACTTGTTGTATAGTTCCAGATCAAACGGTTATAGAACGGTTGGGTGTCAATTGAAGGGGAGAAGTTATCATCGCGGCCCCGTAGAAGCGCCAGTTCTTCGTCGAGCAATGTGGCCAACTGATTCATAAATGGAAAGAGTGTAGTCGCTTCGGCGCCGTAAATATCATCGGTTGAGCTGATGGCAATGGTCGGGTCAGCGGCATCGGCGAATGCCTCGTTCCCCAAAATCAAATAAAGATCGGCCAATCGTCCGGCAGCCAGCAACAGAGCATCGTTAGCACTGGCTTCACTAATATTATTGTCAATACTGAGATTCTTGCCTCGGTTGAGAATAGTCTCGTAAATTTCAATGAGGCCAAACTCTTCAATGTTGTCGAGATTAAGGGCAATGTTTCCTTCCCAGCGTTTACCGGCCTGAGAGATGGTGCTGACTATTGTGTTTACTGTGTTATCGCGAAAGGATTCGATTCGCTGTTCAAACGGTGCCAGTCCGTCTAACGCTCTTTTTATCCAGCCGGGCGCCAGTTGCGCTTCTGTCCATGCCGACCATTCACTTCCATTTTCGCCGTTATCATCAATATATAACGGATTTGTTGAAACACTCGGACGATAACGCATAACAAAATAATTGTCGGTCAAAGTAATAAGACCGGGGCCGCTGATCGTTATGGTATTCAAGCCATTGCCTGTCGTATATTCCGTCCACGTTGTTTCGACAATGAAATCCCCGGTGCTTTCTTCTATGGTAGCCGGCGCAATGCCATCTTCCGGTGGCAGTGTGCGCCACTCGAATTCGTACTCATCGGTCTTGCCGGCAAAGTCACTGGAATGTCGCAATGTGAGTTGCTCATCGATCGGATTGTCAGATTCAATGACTTTTAATTCACCATCGTAAAGCGGATCGGAGACCAATATAATTTCAATAGTCACAACATCAGATGGATCAGCTAAATTTTCACTATTATTGAAAGCCAACGTTACATAGCCGGTGCCACCGCCAACACCGGCAGAAAGAGCGAGCGAATCAAACGGAGTTTCGTCATTTTCAATTTCAATTAATTCAGTGGCACCAATACTAACCGTTTCACTTTCAAATAAATTATTATCTGTATCCAACTTTGTTTCCGTGCTTAAGGTCTCAACATCGGTTGCCATTTCATCAATCTTGTCATTCCAGTAAGTGCCATAAGTATCGGTGTCGCTACTTAATGCTTTTATGAGTTCAATCTCTGTTGTGACATCATCGCTGTCATTTTCAGAGCCTTCAATAACGTTGAGAAGGAGGTAATATTCTCCGGCAGTCGGCTCAACAAATTCTCCAATGAAATTTAATTCATTAGAAGAGGAATCATAAAAAAAACGACTGCGCAAATGTGGTGGTAATGTTGGAAAATAAGTTTTGCCACCGGAAACATCGGTTTCAATATCGTCCGGCAAGCCGCTGAATTCAACAACTTCACCATCCGTTACCTCCATCAATACGGTACGGGCTCTAACCGGATCAATCAGGACTACACTTTTCCGGCTATTAACATCGACTGATTGTTGATAGAGAATGGAAACGCTTTTCTGATTGGCGATATCGGGCAATTCATTTTTTGTGGTCACCAGTGTTTCACCGACCAGCAACTTTTTCGGTTCAGCATCTTTTTCCAGTCCATCGACATTGTCCAGCAAATCGCTGTCCGGCCAGTAAACAGTGTAAGTGACATTCCCAGGTGTTCCCGTACTGCTTACATCACCGTTACTCAAGTAGGGTATCTCATCGCCGACAGCAGGCGGATTACTGTTTCCCGGAAAGGCAAAATCCTCGATTACCGGATAAGAATAATGCATGGTTATAGTTTCGGTTGAATCTGTGCCGTCATTACCAGCTCTGATCGCCCACCATGTCAGATTTTTATCACGCCATACGGCTGTTGTGGTTCCGACAAGTTCCTGAGTGCTTACAGCCGGACTGAGCCGGTCTATCGGTTCAGGGGCTGCAATCGTATTTCCCGCTTTCATCGGGTAGTTGTAAACGCCATCGTCGATTACACTATAAACCAGCATGGCCGGTTCGCTATTTTCATCTTCATACTCTATAAGAACGTAAGGCTCGGAATGATCCGGGTCATTTAAATCGTTACGCAATGCGTAAAATACACCGCTGAATTTTACCGCATGTTCTTCATTCGGATTATACCCGGGCGAATCTTCAACGTTCTGAAAATAAAGAGTGGTATTACTGAATTCGTCGGACAGACTGCCGGTGCCGTCGTTGCTTGATAAGATAATTTCGGGCACGCCGGATGCCCAGTTAAGATCATAACGTTCGACACTGGCCGGCCAGAAAATAGATACCGTTTGTTCCTCCTGCAAAACTTCATTTTGCCACCAAACTTCGAGTGTGCCGCTATTGACTCCGAAAATCGTCGAATCGGTTTCCGGATAATTGTACACATTGACATTGTAACGGTCGTCGTTTTCTTCGGCAGCTGTGGCATGGATGTATCCCGGCAACCCGCTTGTTTGCGAAATTTTATCACCGATTGCTTTATCCTGTTCTGTGAGATCGAAAAGGTTGGTGTCGTCGTGAAAGACCGATTGAATAACGGTAAACCAGACTTTACTATCGGCTTCATACCGTATAAGCGAATAACCGCTGCCGTCCAATGCATCCAGTTCGTAATCCAGGACGACTTTATTTCCACCGCTGTCTAACAATGAAGATGAAAATTTATTTGCATCGAGTGTGGCATGATCTTCCGGTTCCTGAAAAAACATCAGTTCGACAAAGAAATCTGACGGAATATCGACATCCGGACCCTCATCACCGGTTACTGAGCCTCGGATATATTTTTGTAGTAATCCGGCAGATTCGTAACTGGCGCCATCCGCTGTCGTCGCATTCGCTGTTGGCCATTCAGTATTGTAACGGTTAATTTCGTAGGGCCAGAGAATATCGTTCAATGCTTTGCGCAACCAGACAATTTCAATCTGCTCAGGTGCATCGGTTCTTTGGATCCCATAAACAAAATTTTTCATTGGTCCCTCAACAGAATGTTGATAGATATACACAGAACTGTCATCAGAGGCATCTCCGCGGCCTCTGACAATAAACGGGATTTCTCCATCTTCGCCCCATAAATTGCTATTCGGATCGGGGACGATTCGCGAGCCAATAGGTGAATCCAATTCCTTGAACTCAGGCTTTTTGACATTGATTATCTCGAAACCTATTAGCGGACCCTGATCCGAACTGGCATATTCTATAATAACTGAGCCTTCATAAACATCGGCCTGTAAGTCGTCATTTTCATTGATCCATAAACCTTCACTCGGGATAAAGGAATCCTCATCTACGCCTTCAGCCGGTAATTCCTCCTCGATCAAAGCATTGTAATGAATACGGACAAATGGAATGGCGCCAATATTGACCGTTGGCCCGTCAAACTGACCTTCTGTCCAGAAAATTGTTACCGGATCCTGGATGGTAGCTCCTGAGATAAGATACTGTTCATCCTGATTAATAAAAACACCAGGATCATTTTCATCTTCGACTTCCCAGGTAATAACTAGAGCGCCGGGGCCGGCAGCGTAAACTTTGTCTTCGTAATCGATATAAAATGCATTGGTGCTCGGAGTGATCGTTGGCGCGACACCGGCCCGCACATTGAGCGGTGGTAGTATTTCTTCGCCCATTAAGTGTGTTGACTGTTGTCCGCCAATACTATGTCCGAAACTGGAAGATTCCAGACCGTAAACTACATTGGCAGCGACAGCCGTCTCATCATAACTATTCGATGGTATTTCCAGGTCTGTATCGAGCGGTGTGCCCATATTATCAATTATTTGCTGCTCGGTTCTGGCAACGTTCCAAAACCGCACCTCATCGATTTCGCCGTTGAAATTTGCTGTTCCGGATCGTTGATTGCCGATACCGACGGAATTTGAACCGGCGGTTACACTGGTAAATATTGAATCAGCGGTATGGATTAAAACGCCATCGACATACATTTTTATGTTTTGATCAACATCCAAATCTCTAACGATTGCGATATGATACCAACGTCCAGGCTCTGTAATTACTGCTGCGGATTGTATTTTATCATAGGTATTATTATTACTTCCGTCATTAACGCCTGTTGTGCCATGATAAAAAGCAAGGTCGCCATCTCTTTCCAGTGTGACTTCATATTCACCTCCAAAAGCTTTGGTAACGATTGTTTGCCGATTAGTATATAGCCCATCTGATTGATCTGAATCTGTCTTAATCCAAGCTTCGATGGTTAAACTTCCGGTGATTTGTAGCGCTTCCGGGTTACCCAGATCAACATAGTCATCGTCTCCATCAAATGTAATTGCCGTGCCCAGATCGGTGTTGCTGGTAGACCAGGCACTGTCCGGATCTGAGAAACTGGTTAACGTTCCGTGATTGACGCCAAAGCTATCATTGGCAGTAGAACCGGATCCCTCTTCAAATTTATAATAAGCAACCAGTCCGGATAAATGCTCTCTGGACTTGCCAACATGTCCCTGAATAAATGTTGTTCCTTCGGGGTAGGATTTTGTCAAATCGGGGAATTCAGTATTCGGATAAGTGTCTTCAAACATTTGAATGCCGCTATTTAAATCATGATAATCATAGTCGGATCCATACCAGATATTCTCAAATTCCGTAGTGATAAAAAATGTATCACCAAGTATTTTAGCACTGGTGAGTGCTAAAATACAAATGCTATAAAGACCTTTTCGGAAATTTGACATATCAGTATCAAAAATTTATTTAAAAATTAGAAGACGTCGGAATAGTGGCATCCCAATATACCCATTCAATACGTATAAACATTACCAGGAAATCTGAATTTGTGCTACCTCCATCACCGGCGCCAAGCCTCCAGGTGCCACCACTTTGATAGAGTGTAATATCCGAAAATCCTCTATCATTGTTAAAACTGACAACCCAGGCAGCGCCATAAGTTGATGTACTAACTCCAGTGTCTACGCTTCCGGATGTTTTAAATTGCTTTATCATGAAAGGGGCGTCGGAGTTGGATGTGCCGCCCTGCCTGATGCTCCCATAAAAACTGATTCCTTTTGTACTGTTTCCAGCAGTAATCAGTACGGCATCGTCCGCACTGATTACAATATCATCAGTAGAAATTAATCTGATATCATCATCTCCGCTACCTGGAGTTTCTAAAACAAGATGCGTGCCGGAAGCTGAAATATTAACCCCATTAGCCGCTGTTAAATTAACATCATTAGTCGCTGTTAAATTAACATCATTAGCCGCTGTTAATTTCACATCTTCAATTGTAGACTCAATATCGACATTCCCGGCCGCCTTGATTTGAATATCGTCACCGGCTTCACCGGTCGCTTCTATTTTTAAAATGTTGTTGTCGGTTGACGAAGTGTCGTGAAAGTATTTGATGCCGGCTGTATCGTTACCTACTTCACTGGTAGGAAAATCAATACCGGAAGTAGATGCATCACCGGTACTTGGTTTAATCACATTATCCTGTTGTGTATAGGTAGTGGCAGCAACTCCACCCAGACTATCGGCATTGTCGGCGTTGACCGCCTTTTGCGCCTGCACCGCAAAGCCAGTGGAAAGAAATTGCTGTCGCGGGCTGATTTCCGCTATTTCAGCTGCATCGAGATCAACAGTTAATTCATTGGTTGTCACAGTTAGTCCGAGGTAGCGTTCGCTGCCATTAAATGCTTCTTTAATATCGGTCGTTTCCGCGCCGGTAATACTGACGCCTTGTCCAAGGATGACGTTGAAAGCGCCGCTCAGGACAAAAACAACGGTTTCCTCACCCCAGATGAGTGTGCCAGTGGAAGCGTCGTCCCAGATGCGGAACTCCAATTTATAAGTACCGTCAGCAGCGGCTGCGCCTAATGAGTCGGTCAATTTCCCCTGATAGTTGATCAGTGACGGAACATCGGCGGCCAGTAGAATATTTGCCAGACATAGCAGGTAGGTGATTGATATTAATTTTAGATATTTTTGATATGCTTTCATGATATATTGATTGTTAAAATTTAAACTGGAAATCATTTTTTAGCCACTACCGAGCAAAGCGACACCTCAACGAGTGAAACGAGAATAACAATTAAACACAGATTGAACACGGATTTTTTTATTATTATTTTTATTGTTGACAAGGTGGAGCGGCTTGTCCTCAAGACGCTTTTGGCCGATTCATTAATCACAGCCATAACGCATTGAGGACAGTACGATGCATCGAAAAAGTACTTATTAAAATCTGTGTTTAATCTGTGTTTAATCTGTGGCCAAAATAATTTTATATTTTCTATCTTCATTACGGATTTGTTGATTCTAAAATAACGTCTTTAAAGGCCTGGATTTCTTCCTGCGTCCTTGCCGATTTCCAAATTCTAAGTTCGTCGATTTCTCCCTTGAAAAGACTGGTTAGACCGGATGTTGTCGACCGGGCACCGATTATTGGATTCAAGTCACCGGTAACCGCTTCAAATAATGTCGGTGTTGCTGCTAACTCAACAATATTTCCATTGACGTAAATCGCAACCGTTTGGTTGGTAAAATCGCGAACCACGGCAATGTGCGTCCAGATTTCTGTAGTTATTGCTTCCGACGCGGTATAAAACCGGTCTTTGTCAACACCGGTTGTTCCTGAGTGGTCACCTTTAGTGCCATACAACATAAATATGCGATTGGAATCCTGACGAGTGTATAAATCGTATTCTCCGCCGTAAGCCTTACTCAGAATTGTATTAAAAACACTATCAGTTCCCAGTTTTATCCAGGCCTCGATGGTCATGTCACCAGTGAGACGCAGTACTTCAGGATTGAGTATAATTTCGACAAAATCATCGACGCCGTCAAATGTCAGCGCAGTGCCAAAATTGCTGTTTAAATCGATATTTCCGTCAACCCATGAGGCGGAGCTGTCCATGTTGTTCAGTGTGCCGTCATTGCCAAAAACCAGTTCGGAAAGATTTTCGCCACTGCCATCATCCATAGGATAATAGGCAACCAGGTCAGTATCAAATCCTGTAGTCGGATCATACGTTACACCGGATTCCATACGCAATTCCATAGTCGAAAGGATTTCTCCCTGCGTGCGGGCGACATTCCAGATACGCAATTCGTCGATGGAGCCTTTGAAAAACCCAAATGCGCTGCCACCGAGAGTTACATCTTCGTCACCGGTTACCGCTTCGGTAAAGTCAAGTGTGTTAGTATTAGCCAAAACGCCGTTTACATACCAGGTTAACTTGTTTCTATCAAAATTTCTGACGACAGCGATATGTGTCCATGTGTCTAATGTCAGAAATGTTGGTGAAGTTGTTTTCCTCTGATGTTGTCCGTCAGAAGAATTAGCCCCCGATATGCCATAATAGTAAGAAACCAGTAAATTATCATCCAATGTTATGTTGAATTCTCCGCCCCAGGCTTTACCAAGGATTGTTTGACGTCCTCGAGAACCTTCATCATCGAGAGAGGCCGGATAAACCCACATTTCAATGGTTTGATTGCCGCCGATTTTCAACTCATCCGGATTGCCGAGGTTTACGATATCGTCAACACCATCAAATGTCAGCGCTGTTTCGAAGTCAGAATTTAAAGTAGTATTGCCACTGACCCACGATGAGCCGGTATCTATGTTAGTTAGTGTGCCGCTGATTTCATTTACCAAATCCACGGTTGTATCGCCGGCACCTTCGTCAAGGGTTAAATAAGTAACCAATCCATCCGGGAAAAAAGTAATGCTGCTGCTGCCGTCATCATCATCTTCAACTAATCCGGTGAGGGTATCGATGGAGCTGACCTGTCGCAGAAGGAACGTCCCTTCGACAACGATATCCTCAATGGTGACATTATTAATAATCTGTTTGTAGAGGCCATTTATTTTTTCTTCATAAGTGCCGCCTACAAGCGTCGATCCCCAATTCGGATCGTTGGCGACATCAGCCGGCGGATCATCCGCAGCATTAAAGAAAAGATTGATGGTGCGGTTGACGGTAAAGGATTCACCGCCTTCATCGAGCGGGTTGTCGGTATCGTAGAAAGAATCGAGATTATTGTGATCGGGATGGTAAACATGTTTAAATGGATTGGTTGGATCGTCATAACCGACTTCGATTTCAAAAACCAGCGTGTTGTCCGGATCGTTAAATGTGCCGACCGAACTGCGAACCGGATTCATAACCGGAAAGCCGACTGAACTGACGCGCCGGGTATCGGATGTAAGCGCAGTGTCTACTAGACTTTCGTCCGGATATAAAAACACGGTGCTGTCTTCCACACTTTGAATAACGCGTTGGAGGATGCGGGCCTGACCAGTGCTGTCGACATGGATGATGAGTCGGAGTAACGCTTCAGTATCGGTGGCAACCGGTGTTTCAGATGCGGTGGAATCAGCCGGGTAGCTGACTTTGCCGATAGCGGCATTGCCAATCCAGAGACCGGCTGTTTGGGCGGAGAGAGTCGAAGGAAGAAAAAGAATATTAACCGCAAAGAGCGCAAAGCACGCATGGGAGATTATTTTTTTAGCCACTACCGAGCAAACGCGACACCTCAACGAGCATAGCAAGAATAACAATGAAACACAGATTGAACACAGATTTTTTTGATTTAAGGTAGGGAGGTGTGTCCCTACGCCTCCGAGATTGTGACGTGAATTAGTCAAAGACACGGACGACTGAGGACAGTCGTCCCTACCTAAAACATTTTTATTATTAAAAATCTTCATCAATTGCTCAATTCAGTAGTCGTGGCACTGACCGGGAAATAAAACCGGTTGATGCCAAGTGAATCTTCTACTTTCAAAATACTTTGATAACTGGCGCCGTTGGGGCTTTCAGGAATGTATGCTTCGAAATCAACCCGCCTGACGGCGATTCTCAATTTCCACTCTTCACCGGGTTCCAGTTTTTGTGAGATGAACCCATTAAATTCGACCCAGCCAACGACGACATTATCAACAACAGTTGGATCGTAATAGGAGAGCGGCACGCTACCGGCCAATTCCGGTGTTTCAAAAGTTTCAATAAAGAGGTCATCAGCATTAGTTTCGGCAACCCCTAAATTATGCGGTGGAAATTCCGATGGTATTTGTGTGATAGTGACGGTTATGGAATCACTCTCGGAAACATTCTTTAAGTGAATTTCTTTTTCAGTCAGCGCAATACCGAAATCGACGGTTTTGTCGGAAGAATCCAACACCGCTATCGGGCCGGTATATTCGGAAATTTTTTTACTGCGAATCCAATAGGCTTTGCCGATTTCTATTTGGTTTAATAACATGCTGGTGACGTTATCGATATCTCCCTCCTTGAATTCGTAAGCGATATCTTCAAATTTGCGTATGACGTCGCTTATCTCGTCACTGTGACTGAAAAAATTATGAAATGTTGGCGGTGTGTTGGGATTAATGTGAAATCCCATTAAGTTGAGAGAATCTTTTAACCATTCGTTTTTAGGAGCAATAGGACGTCCCTTTAATCGTAAAGTAAAAGCGGGAGTGTCGGGTTTAACTTCAAATATATAGGCCATATTGCCGATGGCGGTTGAAAGATTGCGCAGGAATGCTTCGGGGTCAGATTTCGGTACCCAAACCTGCCAATCAGTAGTCTGCGCTAAAGGAATGTCCGGGCTTACACTAAACTGGATAGTCGAGAAACGTTTGTTCCATAACCAAATTTTTGTAATGCGAGACTCATTGGCTAAAATTTCGTCCCATTCATTCGGCTCCGGTTGTACAGTTAGATAGACTGCATTTTTATTTGATCCCAATTTTATCTCCTGAGTCAGCCATTGGGCGTTACAGTTCAATGCAAAGAAGACTAATATACAGTTGGGAACTAAGCACTTAGTGAAAATTTTTATTATACCAGTGATATGTAGCCGTTGATATATAGTAATCATAGGATGAGTGTTATAGCACCAAAAAACTATTATTAGACTCTACCTATTATTTTAATTGTCAAATTATATTTTTATTTATTTTTGACATTAAATGAAAAGTAGTAACTCAGTATCACGGAACTGTTTTAAGAATCTCTAATTTTCATCCCCATTTTTGTAGCGGTGAGTATTTTTGTGACAAGATGTTTTGAGCACTTTGGATCATCAAACTACGTTGATCACCTCGTCTTTTTTTACTCAACCCTTTTTCGTATCCTTTGGCATTGTTTCCTGATTGAACACGTCGTGGCGACAACCCCAGATATCCCACTAATTTTTTAGCTGTTGGGAATCGTTTGATATCTCCGATTATTGCTCCAATACTAAATACAATTACATAACGTATTCGCATCAGCCTTAACAAAAATCGTAATTTTGTATCCGATAATATTCGATTTTCCGGTGGTGGCAGAGTAACAGAAATTTTAATGCATCCACTTTTTTCGTTTTTTTTACTAGAACTCACAGCTTTAGTTCAACCACTGTCAGGGGAATACGCTGTTAGAAGAAACGTTCTGGACAAACTCCCCTTTCCTATTGGCTATGGTGTATAAACCTCCCATATCTTGGATATCTATCATCGCTGGGGACTTGAAGCATTTGGACAAACAGATCTCGACCAACGTGTTCACAGAAACCAAACGACAGCGGCACTTGGCAAAATGTCATTCGGTATTTTACAAACATTCTTAAACCGCATTGAAAAAAACGGTATGATTGAAACACACATTCCTTAGTATTTTTATTCGTTTTTTCTTATTTATTATAACCGTAATCATGGCGGAGTTGTAAAGATAGACTCATCAAGTTGAAGTGCATGTAGGTATTGCTGCTGGTAAACTAGAAGTTTTCTGGTAATTT
>JAJFLR010000121.1 GCA_021772565.1 Opitutales bacterium
TATGAACAAATCCTAACGAAAAGTACAGGTAAAAAAATTGTAAAAAACATTCATATGCCCCATGTTGTTCACTAACAATACCTTGTGTATTGGATTAAATCAGTAAAATTGTATAAAAAAACTTAGGAAAACGTGTTATAATATCACTCAACTTAAATTACCGAACTAAGCTTCTCTTTTATTTCGTCTTTATTTCTCAGTCCAACAATTGATTCAACCTGTTTTCCTTCTTTGAAGATCAGCATGGTAGGGATTGACATGATACCAAACTTTGTCGCCAGATCAGAATTGTCATCAATGTTTACTTTCCCAATCATCACTTGTTCTGCCATTTCAGAAGAGACTTCCTCGAGTATGGGGGTCAAGTGTTTACACGGACCGCACCAAGGGGCCCAAAAATCTACTAAAACAGGTTTGGTAGAATCCTGTATTACTTTATCAAACGACTCGGAATTAAGAGTGACAATATTTTCTGACATAATTTATACTTTTAAATAGACTTGAATCATGAATGCGACAGATATGGCTGCAGCAACAATATCGATAGACATAAGGGCGACTTGTGCTTCACCACTTTTTTCATCGATTTCTAAAATTGAATGGGGTTCATCATTAGCTAAATCTGCATTAGCTATAACCTCTTCCAATTTTTCTTTTGGTAAACTTATATGTACTTTTGATTCGTTAAATGGATGATTTGAAATACCTTTTTTAAGGTTTATAACCAAGTCTTTCTTTTTAGATTTAATTGAAACTCTTTTATTTTTATTCTGTGATTTTTTAATATTTGTGCTCATTTACATGTTAATAACTACGGGGTTAAATTATGATTTATGTTTATCTAAAAGATCTTCTAACTCATTAGGTTCACAATCCGCGAGGCTTTTACCCTTGTTGTCCAATTCTTCAAAAGTTCTAATTACAGTATAAGCCATTTTCTCATGCGTCGATTCTGAACCCCCAACAATCGTAAATTGTTCTGACTGTGTGATTCGTTTATGTCCATCTTCATGATCAAGACCAATGCCGAGTAAATGACTTTTATTGGTTTTTGTGTTATCTCTCACAGACTTTTAGTTTTTATTATTTTAGACGGATTTAATCTCTGAATATTCCTGTTTTTTTTTAATCGGCAATATAGAGGCTTATTTTTCAAATGCAATATTTCTTGGAAAACTTTCATAAAATACTTAATTATTGAATAGAGTTTCAGAATCGGGGATCCCAATACAACGTATATCATCAAAATCTTTATGTTGATCAATGATTAATTTTTTCAATCGTGTAAGTTCTAAAACTGCTAAAAATGAGGTTACCACATGGATAATACTATAGGGACCCTCTTCAAATAGACTGGTAAACAAGAATTCATTTTTTGATTTCAATACCTCCAAAATTAGCTCCATTTTTTCAGATACAGTGATAATCTCTTCATGAATATGGCCAACAGTTGCTTTTTCAGCCAATCGTTTTAACACATTATTGAATGTAGTCCAAATTTCTAATTTATCTGAGTTTAATAGTGGTCTGACTATTTTATCAGCCGGATCATTCTTGAAAATTCTAGGAAGCCGGTTACTGGTCGAATTCATTTTCTCTTCCAGTTTAACTGCAGCTTCTTTAAATTTTTTATATTCTAAAAGTTGCTCGACTAATCGCCACCTTGGATCTTCTGTCTCATCCTCATCTGTAACAACTTCCTGAATTTGTTCATTTTTAGGTAAGAGCATTCTGCTTTTAATATGCATCAAAGTAGCAGCCATAACAAAAAAATCACCGGCAACATCCAGCGACATCTGTTTCATACTATAGAGAATATCGATATATTGTTTAGTTACTTTTTCTACAGGGATGTCGTAAATATCAATTTCTTCTTTGCGTATTAAAAATAATAATAAGTCTAATGGACCTTCAAAGATTGGTAGCCTAACAGGCCAATCAATATAGGGCGTGAATACATTATTTCCCAAATTTTCTTTTTCTTCAGTCATGTTACTATTTAAAATTGAAGTAAATAAAATTTCACGCCGATTGAAGTTTCATCCTCTCTTGTTGAACCGTTATGTATTGATACATGATATTCAATGTCCCATGCGTTAGCTATTCTTTGTCTCAATGCATATCTCTGTTCTGTAAGCTCATCAAGTCTTGCATCAAATCGCCATTTTGCACCCATTTTCCACTTGTTGTTTATACGATAATCAAAAGTTAAATAATACTGATCAATTTCATTTTGCAGATATACTGATGAAAATGTAAGTTTCCAAATATCTCCATCATTTACGCTTATTCCCGATGAAATATCCTGTAAAGTTAAATTTTCCGGTGTAATACGGCTTGTAAGGTGAACACTTAACCAAGGTGCTGGCTGGGAAGCAAATTGTGTATAGAAAAATGCCCACTCGTCCTCGCCGGGGTTGGTCGTTAAATTTAAATCCTGATAAAAATTTAGTTCAAGTAAATCTCTAGAACCGTAGGTGTCATCACGGGTTTGTAATAAATTTTCCAAACCAAAACGAAGGGTGTGTTGGTCTATTAATTCATCAATGTGTCTGATATCAGTTAAGTCAATGGAGGGTAAGCTTGTGGTAAATACATCTCTATCCGCTGCAATAATATCATTATTACCACTCAAGCCTCCCGGGTGATAACGATAGCTGAAATTAGGACGAAGCAAATGGCGCAATCCATTTATCTTCCATTTCGTATTTTGATAATTCCAAATACCCTGATATTGGAATTCAGCATCAAATCCGAACTCGCCCATAATACGGGTAAAATTTTTTCTATCGCCAGTGGTATTCGAATAATGAGTTAATCGAAAACTACTAACTGGACGAATAGTTAACGAGTTTCTGAATTTAAAATTATCGGTTAAACTATATAATAAATCATATCGATTGCTTTCAATTTTTGGTGCTCCCGATAATGGGTGCTCAACGAGTCTGGCAATTCCGGCATTGATACTTTGGTAGATATTACTATTTAAAATGGGTGTAGGTATTGAATCAAATCTAAATTCAGGCAGGCGCTCCAGGCCGGCCTGGAAATCATTTGGTTTGATTCTGGTAAATGTGGATAGAAAAAAGTTTTTACCAATGTAAGTGCCTTCAATAAAACTATCGGGCTGCTGATTATCTCGAAATAAATCAGGTCTAAAGTCTCGTTCTGTTTCGGAATCTTCCCAAATACTTATACTCGAATTTAAATAAAATCTATTATCAAAAGATTGTTGATGTTTGTATTCGATATAAAATCTGTCTTCTGAAATATTGTTGCCTGCAACATCTGTTCCCTTATTGCCGTGGTCATCTATATAACCTGATCGAAATCTGCTTTCGATAGAGTGCCTTTTATTTTTTAAAGAATAATCAACGGCGGGTCCTATTAAAAGACCTCTCTGGGTATAGATGTCTAATGCACTGCCAATTCTTAATGAATCGTTGATAGGGAAAAGTATATCCGATTGAAAATACGCACCAAGGTTACTTCGGTGTCCAATATTCCCTTTAAATCGTATCATTGATTCTTTCAATGGCTGGGAAATCTTTGGCAGATAAAAAAATGGCAATCTGCCAATTCTAAATGTTACATCTTTAGCCTCCAGTCTTTCAGTTGAGTATAAAGTTGCTGCAGAAGATTTTATATTGAGGGCCCACGCTCCAGGTGTTTGCAGGTAAATTGTAGATTTACCTAGATTTATTTTTTCTTTTGTTCCATTGAGTGAATTACCTTCGCCATGATAGGGCGGAACTCCAATTCTAAAGGTATCGAGTTTAAAATGCCCGGTATTTAATTGATAAGATAATTTATCTCCGGCTAGTCGTAGATCATTATTTGTAAGTCTAATTTTTCCATTAGCTTCAATAATATTTTCATTTCGTAAATATTTAACCTCATCGGCTTCGACTAAAATATCATTGTACTTTAACAGGGCATTTCCTTGTGCGTAGGCAATTCCTTTATCTTCAAATAGTTTATCTGCAGAGAGGTGAGGTTTTACTCTATCACCCTGTAATGTTGATATTACCTGTGCAAAGATTGCACACCCAATAATAATATTTCTGATATTTGTCTGCACAATACCAGACTCTGCTGATTTAAATATATGCTACAAGCATTACTTATTGCCTATGTTGTGCAAGGCCGTATACTTACATTTAACGTGTAAGATTACGCTTCTACTAATGCATCATCTTTAAATAATAAAAGATGAACTTCATCAGGTTCAGGTTTTGGTCTGTCTCCAAAATGATCATCAATAGCATCAGTTAGGTTGCTGTGTAATTCTTCCAAATTGACTGCTTTAGTATTAATTTCAGCATTTAAACAGCTAGCTGTATAGCCACCTTTTGCTCCCTGAATGACTTCAAAAATTAGCTCTGTAAGATAGGGATGATTTAACATGATTTATTTGATGTTTTAATTAAAGTTTTCTTAAATATTTATTAAAGTATTAATATTTAAGAAATTATGTTTTTTTATGAACCGTTTGAAGAAGCTACAATTTATTGATTTTAAGTATGTTGTAAAGATAATTATGTGATCTGGGGTTTAATTGTAGAGAACTATAGCAATATTATTTTTAATCAAAAATAATATGGTTGTATAATCTTTGAACTGTTAGGGATATTTGCAATTTATAAATTAAATATTTTTGGATAAATTTTGAAATAAATTCTCATATACTTTAAAGTTAATAACTTACAGAGTTAATTGCCGGAAATCACAATAACGAAAGTTTTATCATGCACTTGCATGTAAAATGTGTCTATTAAAACTGAAACCATTAAAATTACTAATAATAATTCTATAAAATGATTATAGAAAACTTCCAAAATGTCATTTTAACATTTTTTTAATATTAAGCCTGAACCATTTTTTTTCTTTTAGTATCTTTATAAGACACTGTTATTATACCATTTTTCAAATTGGGTTGGGACGGTGAGTTTATTTATTTGTTCCGTTATGGTTTCTGGTTTAGTTTTTATAAGATTTTTCAGTGAATCAATATTTAGAGTCAAATTAGTTGGGCGATTTTCAAATCCTGAAGTGTTTTTAATGAGTAGAGGTTCAATTAAGCTGAGTGGAAGATTAAATTTCTGTAGTATTAATTTTCCTATTTGAAATCGGTTATTGAAATCATCACCCGCCCAATGAAAAATTCCGTTAATTTCAGTATTTTCTCTAAGTTCAAATATAACGTCAGCTATATTTTCTGCATGACATGGTTGTCTAATTTCATCAGCAAATAATTTTGCTTTTTCCCCCATTGACAGAATTTCAAATATTTTTTCATGAATACTTCTTTTTCCTCCAGGACTATTTCCCATAACAATTGTAATTCTTAAAATCACAAAATTATTAAGACCACTATTTTGAATTACTTTTTCTGCTTCAAGTTTTTGATTGCCATAAGAATTTGGCGGGCTGACCTGATCGCAGACTGAATAGTTTCCCTTTTTGCCATTAAATACCATATCAGTTGAAATATGAATCAATCTTGTATTTAATTTAATGGAAAGTTCTGCCAATAATTTTGGTAAGGCTATATTTACCTTCGCTGCAGCTATTGGGTCTAAATCAACAGACGGTGGATTTGATACTGCTGCGCAGTTAATTATTAAATCCGGTGCTTCTTTTAGCACTAATTTTGTTATTAATTCCTGATTTGAAAGATCAATTTTAATCCATTTTCCAGCATTGCCGATATTAATTGATCGACTGTTGTAAAGTCCAATGACATTATTTTTTTCATTTAAAAATTTTCGGACGCATGCTGCACCGACTAATCCTGAAGCTCCGGTAATTAAAACTTTCATTCAATTACGTCATACAATTTAATATTACATTTAAAGATAATATTGAAAATTTTAGAATAAACTTTCTTGGAAAAGACGATGAGCCTAATTAAATCAGAAGAATTTTACTCTAACATAAAAGCCTTAAAAAATTTTACTCAGGTTGCAAATTTTGAAAACTATGTAGAACTTCCCAACGACTGGTGTGTTTTAGTGGCGGATATTAAAGGTTCAACCAAAGCAATTCAGGAAGGAAGATATAAAGCAGTTAACACACTGGGTGTTTCAGTAATAACCGGAACTTTGAATCAACTGGGTGGCTTGGAAATTCCTTACGTTTTCGGTGGTGATGGTGCCACTCTATGTATTCCTGAAACAAAAAAAGAGCTGATTCGAAAAACACTCATTGCATGTCGCTCTATGGCACAGAAAAATTACCATTTAGATTTAAGAGTCGGTATGGTTCCGGTATCTGATATTTCTTCTAGTGGGTATAAAGTATTGGTCGCCAAGCATGAGGTTTCCAAAAATTACGAACAAGCAGCATTCGCCGGAGGTGGATTAGAGTATGCGGATAGTTGTATTAAAAATCAAGATTTACAAAATAAATATTTAATTCCGGAAAATGAAATTATTGGCAATGCAGATTATACTGGTCTTGAGTGTAGATGGAAAGATATCCCAAGCCCCTATGGTGAAACGGTTTCTTTATTAGTTAAAGTGCTTTCCGATTCAATAGAAAAACGTGATGCATCCTATAGCAATGTTTTACAAAAGATAACTGAAATTTACGGGAGTGTTGATCAATGTAATCCAATATCTGTAGATAACATGGAGTTGACGTTAGACGGTGATAAATTGAGTAATGAAACCAATGTTAAATCATTTAATAAAGGCGTAATTTTTAGAATTTATTTTTGGTTTAGTCTTAGAATTAAAATTTTAATCGGAGCCATACTTATCAAATTAAAAATTAAATCATCAGGTGTGTCCTGGGGTAATTATAAAAATGAAGTTGTTGCGAATTCCGATATCAGAAAATTTGATGATATGCTCCGGCAAATTCTTTCTGGTACGACTGAAAATAGAAAACAGTTGGAAGTATATCTACATGACTGTTTTCTAAAAAAAGAATTAGTATACGGAATTCATGTAGCAAAATCTGCACTGATGACTTGCATGATTGGAGATTATAATGGCAAGCATATCCATTTTATAGATGGTAGTGATGGTGGATACGCCTTAGCGGCAAAAAATCTAAAAAAGCAATTAGCCAGTATTTGATGAAATTAAATTCATATTTAATAATTATCAATTTCGTTTTGATTTACTTCTGTAATCAAATTGTTTTTGCAGAGAATCAACGAATTGGAATTGTTACTGAGTACAGAGTTAAAAAAGCAAAAACAACAGATTGGCCGAAATTCTTACATGATGATTATTCTAATGCACATCAATTTTTAGACAAGCTGCTATTAAATCGTTTCAATAAAGTAAATCAGGATGAATTTATTTTACTAAGTAATTTCGTTAGGGGAGAAAAAGATTTCTTAATTGAGCAATCCCTATCCGATTCTGCAAAAAAGAGTCTAGATTCTGTTTTGTTCATTTCAGTTAGCACTTTTTCACTTTTAGAAACAAAATATTATAGCATGGAATTTATTAATCCTGATGATATTAATAGAGTAATTTGTATTTCATCTATCACACTCGAAAAATACAATGTTCAAAGTAAAAATCTAATTTGGAAATTAGAAACGAATACTGGAGACGGAAAGTTTGTTAAATCTAAAAATCCTGAGTCTTATCACAAATATCTAAAACGTGTAACGGCTATAATTTCTAAAAAATATACCTCTAAATTAAGAGATTAACCGAATACTTTTATTTTGTAAATTAACGTATTAATATGTATAGCAATTTTATATATCCTTATTCTAATATTTATCAGATAATTCATTGGTTAAAAAATAATGCATGGATATTGAGAAATTAGAAACTAAGATTAAATCATTGCTGGATAACTTTGACGAAAAAAAGTTTATCTACGACTTGTTACTTGCGTACGAGCAACCAAAAGCTTCTATAACTCGATTACAAAAAGGTGATTTTAACCTTTCTAAAATCCCAGGTGAAATTCTCTGGAAAAAGAATTTGTTTTTTAAAAAAGAAACCGACGTTGACCTTCATAGCCTGATTGACAATTATAAAAAAAATTCAGCTATTACCAAACAAAACCCCCGCTTCATAATTGTCACAGATTTTCACAATTTGTTAGCAGTTGATTCAAGGACTAACGATACACTTGATATTAAGATTTCCGAGTTAGCAAGACACTGTGATTTCTTTTTGCCTTGGGCAGGAATGGAAAAGTCCAAGCTACAGAGTGAAAGCCCGGCAGACATCAAAGCAGCAGAACGTTTGGGGCGGCTCTATGATATCATTCTCGAAGATAACCCTACTGCGTATGATAGTGATAGACACACCCTGAACATTTTTCTATCTCGCCTGCTATTCTGTTTCTTTGCTGAAGATACCGACATCTTTAACAACGATCAGTTTACTAACGCTGTGGCTTCGCACACTGCTCAAGATGGCAGCGACATGCAATCCTATCTACAAAAGCTTTTCAAAGTTCTTAATTTGCTTGAAAGATCAGACTACCCGCAATTTCTGCAGGATTTTCCTTACGTTAATGGTGGGTTGTTCGCTGACGATTTCCCTGTTCCAATTTTCAGTGCTAGATCGAGAAAGATCATTATCGAATGTGGGGCACTTAACTGGAAGGCGATCAACCCCGATATTTTTGGCTCAATGATTCAGGCCGTTGTGCATAATGACCGGCGCGGTAGTATGGGAATGCACTACACATCTGTAGTTAATATCATGAAAGTAATTGAACCGCTATTTCTCAATGATTTCTACGCGCAATTTGAAAATGCGGGAAATGATAAGAAAAAACTGAACAAACTGTTAGATCGGCTCTATCACCTGCGTATTTTTGATCCTGCTTGTGGATCCGGAAATTTTTTGATTATCGCCTACAAAGAACTATGCAAGCTGGAGATTGAAATTTTTAAGCAGTTATATGGTAATCAGACCACATTTCGATTTCTCAGCAATATACATCTCACTCAGTTTTATGGCATAGAAATAGATGATTTTGCTCATGAAACCACCAAACTTTCATTGTGGTTGGCAGAGCATCAGATGAACCTCGCTTTTAAAGAAATATTTGGCAAGACACGCCCTACACTGCCGTTGCAAGATGGCGGACACATTATTTGCGGCAATGCGACGCGGCTCGATTGGGAGGAAGCGTGTCCGAAAGATGATGGGTATGAGATTTATATTTTGGGGAATCCGCCTTATTTGGGTTCAAGTGTACAATCGAAAGAACAAAAAGCTGATAAAGTATTTGTCTTTGACGGTATTTTGAATTTTAAAAATTTGGATTATATTGCCTGCTGGTTTTTGATAGGTTCAAAATACATCCAGAATTCAAATGCTCAGTTAGCCTTTGTCTCAACGAATTCAATTAGTCAAGGTGAGCAGGTGGCAATGTTGTGGCCACATATATTCTCAATGAAACTGGAGATTTCCTTTGCTCATCAATCGTTCAAGTGGACAAATAATGCAAAGGGTAATGCCGGGGTAACTTGTATTATTGTGGGCATTATGAATCTATTTGAAAAGCCTAAATTTTTATTCAAGAATGGTGTTAGTCTATCGGTTAAGAATATCAATCCCTATCTTTCAATAAGCAATAATCTTATAGTGAATAAAAGAAAAAACCCTCTCGCTACTGTGCCAATTATGAGCTACGGTAACAAAGCAGCAGATGGAGGATATTTGTCACTTACCGAATTTGAACGCAATGAGTTGCTAGCATTAGCAACTGAAGCTGAGCATTTTATCAAAAAGTTAATTGGAGCCTCAGAATTTATAAATGATAAGCAGAGATATTGTCTATGGATAGAAAACGAAAATTTGGAACATGCTCTGTCAATAGCGGGAGTTGGCACAAGAATAGAAAAAGTCAGGCAATTTCGCTTAAACAGCAAGAAAAAGGCAACACGAGAAAACGCTGATATTTCACATCGTTTTACTGAAACTCGGTATGCTTCGAATAACTCGATTATTGTTCCTAGTGTATCTTCCGAAAGAAGACTTTACATTCCTATAGGTTTTCTCGACGGCAATAATATTGTTAGTAATTCTGCTTTTGCTATTTACGATCCGCCCACCTACATTTTCGCCGTCATCTCCTCTCGCATGCACATGACATGGGTGCGTGCGGTTGCAGGGCGACTTAAAACTGATTACCGATATTCCTCTGCCCTCTGCTATAATACCTTTCCTTTTCCGGATATCACCAAATCACAAAAAACGATTCTGGAAGATAGCGTTTTCAAAGTGCTGGACGAGCGCGAGCAGCACTCGGAAAAAACGATGGCACAACTCTACGACCCTGACAAGATGCCGGACGGATTGCGGCAGGCACATCATGAAATGGATTTAGCTGTGGAGCGATGTTATAGAGCAAAATTATTCACGAGTGATGAAAAACGACTTGAGTATCTGTTCAAGCTATATGAAGAAATGATTGAAGCAGAGAAGAAAAAGTAATGGATATTGAAGCTATATTAGAGAACTTACTTTCCCTGTCTTCTGAAAATGAAGTTCTGGAATTTAAAGAAGCGAAAAACAGCTGCAATTTTGATGAGCTGGGAAAATATTTCAGTGCCTTATCCAATGAAGCAAATTTATTGGGAAAAGAAGATGCCTGGTTGGTCTTTGGTGTTAAGGATAACGGTAAAAAAATTGTTGGTACGCACTTTAGAGCCGACACTACCAAGCTTCAAAATTTAAAGGCTGAAATTGCCAACAAAACGACCCATCGAATTTCATTCAAAGAAATTCACGAAGTGCATACTCCGCAAGGCCGAGTAATTTTATTTCAAATACCACCCGCGCCAAAGGGTATTCCTTTAGCGTGGGCAGGTCATTATTACGGTAGAGATGGTGAGCAGCTTAATGCGTTAAATCTGGAAGAACTGGAACGGATAAGAAAACAAGGCTGTGAGAACGACTGGAGTAGCGAAATTTGCAGAAAGGCCACGATTTCCGATTTATCCGAGGAAGCTATTTTAAGAGCGAGAGAATTGTACACTGCTAAAAATTCGGATTTGCGTCACGAAATTGAGCTGTGGGATGAAAAAACTTTTTTAAATAAAGTAAAAATTTGCATTAAGGGGAAAGTCACACGTACAGCTATTTTATTACTTGGTAAGCCGGAGTCAGAATATCTTATCAACCCTGCGGTAGCTAAAATTTCCTGGATATTGAAAAACCGAGATAATATAGAAAAAGATTATGCTCATTTTAGCTGTCCTTTTCTTTTAAGCGTTGAAGCAGTCTTTAAAAAAATAAGAAATTTGAAGTATCGTTATCTCGCTGAAGAATCATTGTTTCCTGATGAAGTGGAAAGCTACGATCCGTATATAATCCGAGAAGCGCTTAATAACTGTATTGCCCACCAGGATTATACTCTTGGGGGAAAAATCAATATAATTGAAAGTGAAGAGAGTCATTTAATATTTTCAAATATGGGGGCCTTTATTCCGCAGTCTATTGAAAGTGTTATAACTTCTGATGCACCGGAATCAAGGTATCGTAATAAGTTCTTATCAAATGCAATGGTCAATCTCAATATGATTGATACCATTGGCAGCGGTATCAAACGAATGTTTACCATTCAGAAGGAAAAGTATTTCCCTTTGCCTGAGTATACATTAAACAGTGAACAGGTAAAAGTAGTGATTGCCGGTAAAATTCTGGATATGAATTACGCCAGAAAATTAGCACAAATGAAGGAGTTGAAACTGGATGAGATTATGCTACTGGATAAAGTGCAAAAGCATAAACCTTTAACTAAAGCAGAATTTCAACAGCTCAGGCAAAAACGACTCATTGAGGGAAGGCGACCTAATATTCATATTTCTTTTCAGGTTGCCGGTAAGACAGGCCAAAAAGATGACTATATCAAAATGAGAGGCATTGACAATGGGTATTGTAAAAAAATCATTATTGATTATCTCCAAACGTTTTCCGAGGGGAAAAGGGTAGATTTTGAAAAGATTCTTTTAGACAAACTTCCCGATGTTTTAGACAAACAACAGAAAAAGAATAAGGTTAAGAATAGTTTGCAACTACTTAGAAAAGATGAAGTTATATACAACAAAGGTAAGTTATGGAGAATGTCTAAAAGTAAATAAGTAGACATTTTTAGACATTATTTTAGACATTACTTAGATGATTAAATAGAAGTTTATGCCAGATATAGTCAATGTCACATACAATCAGACAGGGAAAAGTCTCGCTACCAATAATATGGGAATGCGCGAAATGCAGTTACGTGCTTTTGGTGCCAGAAATGAGCAATATATACTAATGAAAGCACCTCCGGCATCGGGGAAGTCCCGTGCCTTAATGTTTTTGGGACTGGATAAGCTTTTTAATCAGGGTATAAAAAAAGTTATTGTTGCTGTCCCTGAACGTTCCATTGGAGCTTCTTTTGACTGCACTGATCTTACCACATTTGGTTTTTTTGCTGATTGGAAATTTAATCCCGATTTCAACCTTTGCACTCCAGGTGGGGAGACTAGCAAAGTTGGTGCTTTTAAATCGTTTCTCAGTGATCCAGACGAGACAATTCTAATCTGCACTCATGCAACTTTGCGCTTTGCTTTTGAGTCAGTTGACGAATCTGTTTTCAATGACACTTTATTGGCAATAGATGAATTTCATCATGTCTCAGTCGATATTGAAAATCGTTTGGGAGAAGTGTTACGTTCGATTATGAACCACACTACTGCACATATAATCGCAATGACGGGTTCTTATTTTCGGGGGGATAGTATTCCTGTATTATTTCCGGAAGACGAAGAAAAATATACTAAAGTTATTTATAACTATTATGAACAACTAAATGGTTATTCTTATCTAAAAACTCTTGGTATTGGTTATCACTTCTATCAAGGCAGGTACCTAAATGCAATTAATGAGGTGTTGGATACCGATAAAAAAACGATACTGCATATTCCCAATGTTAATGCCGGAGAGTCGACGAAAGACAAACGTAAAGAGGTAGATACAATTATTGATATAATCGGTATTGTAACTCATCAGGATACTGAGACCGGCGTAATATTTGTGAAGCGTCATAGCGATGGAAAAATCATTAAAGTTGCAGATTTGGTAAACGATAATCCTAAGGACAGAAACAAAATTGTATCTTATCTTCGACTAATGAAAGATGCCGATGACCTTGATCTGATAATTGCCTTAGGTATGGCTAAAGAAGGGTTTGACTGGCCATTTTGCGAACATGCACTAACCGTGGGATATCGTGGTTCGCTGACGGAGATTATTCAGATTATTGGAAGGGCAACGCGTGATAGCAGCAATAAAATTCATGCCCAGTTTACTAACCTGATAGCTCAACCTGATGCGGCTAATGATGAAATAAAAATAGCAGTTAACAGTATGCTTAAAGCTATTTCTGCATCACTTTTGATGGAGCAAGTTTTAGCACCAAATTTTAAATTTAAGACCAGACATTTTGATGAGGAGGATTACGAAGTTGGAACTATTAAGATACGAGGATTCAAGGAACCCAGTTCACAACGGGTTAAAGAAATTATTGAATCAGACTTAAATGACCTAAAAGCAGCTGTGTTGCAGGATAACAAAATGCTTCAAGTATTACCGGGAGAATTTATTGACCCTGAGGTTATCAATAAGGTTATGATCCCAAAGGTGATTCAGACTAAATACCCTGATCTAAGCGATAAAGATATTGAGGAAATTCGCCAACATGTAGTAGCTGATTCGGTTATTAAAAATGGTGAAATAAAAGAAGTGGGGAATAAACGTTTTGTTAGAATGGCAAGTAAATTTGTTAATATTGAAGAGCTTCATATAGATTTAATTGACCGAGTAAATCCATTTCAGAAAGCATTTGAGGTATTATCGAAATCAGTAACATCAAAATTATTGAAGGTAATTCAAGATACTATTGATGCTGGAAGGATACAGATGACTGATGAAGAAGCAGTTATTCTCTACCGTAATAAAATTGGGCCATTTATAAAAATCCATGGTAGTGAGCCGAATATCAATTCAACTGATCCATTGGAAAGAAGACAGGCTGAGGCGTTGGTCTATTTGAGAAATAAGAAAAGGCAACGGGATGCGGAATTAGAAAATGAATGAATTTACTAAAGAGCTGGAAGTTATTCTGGAAACTGATCCACTGGATTTACTGAAGGTAAGACCAAAGGCATCAACAATTCTCAGTACAGACGGGCGATTGATTGCATCATTTGAGGAGATAAACGCTTTCATGCGGGAGCATGATCGTGAACCTGTCGCGAATCGAGATATTGGTGAACGAAAACTTTATAGTCGTTTAAAGGGATTACGTGAGAGTTCGTCGAAGGCTGCGGCATTGGCAAAATTTGATACCTTTAATTTGTTAGGTAATATGTTAACCCCTGTTATAAAAGAGATTAACACTATCGACGATATATTGGAAGATGATTCGCTGAGATTGCTTGGAGATAACGTATCAGAAGAAGCTGACCCAAACGATATTTTTAAGTTAAAAAATATTCCGAAATCCATTAATATGCCAGACCATATCGCGAGACGAAGGAAGTGTGAAGAATTCGAACAATTCGAACCGTTGTTTATACAAATTCAAGCTGATCTTGTTTCAAGGAAAAAAGTAATGAAAGCGTTTAAAAGTGAAAAGCGAATCATTCCCGGTGAATTTTTTATTCTACAAGGGATGTTAGTTTATGTGGCAAATGTTGGTAATTGGGAGAAGAAGAACTTTGGCAATGTAAACGCTCGTCTTTACTGTGTTTTCGAAAATGGCACTGAGTCCGATATACTTCTACGATCTCTAGCCGCCGCTCTTTGGAAAGATAAAAATAGTAGTCAGGTCATTGATGCGAATCAGATGGAAATGTTAAGTGAAACCAATCAGATAACTCAAGACGATGATTCACCAGGGTATATTTATATTTTACGTTCACTTAGTAAAAATCCAAAGATTAAGGAAATCAAAGATTTGTATAAAATCGGTTATTCCCAAAAACCAGTTAAACAACGTATCCAAAATGCTGAGCAAGAACTTACATATTTGCTGGGAAAAGTAATAGTGGTATCTGAGTTTCAGACATACAATCTAAACCCACAAAAACTGGAAATGTTGTTACATAATTTTTTCGCTGAATCTTGTTTGAATTTTGATATTTTTGATGATGAAGGAAAACGCCATACACCGCGGGAGTGGTTCATTGTCCCACTACATGTAATAGAAACTGCAGTTCAGTTATTGATCAATGGAGAAATTGTGAATTATCGTTATGATAATCAACATCAGGTTATAGCAGATAAATAATTATTAATAATATTAATGAAAAAAAGTGTTCAAGGCATATCATTTATGCGAATGGAATCACCGGTGAGCAAAATGCATATTGGATCCTTTATGCATCTTGATCAACTTCCTGATATAACACATCTACGTGGTCGGATAGAAAATATTATTACTCAATACCCAAAATTGAAACAAGTTTTACCATCGAGAGAAAAAGATGAGTTTGTTGATTTCCCAAAATTTAATTTAGATGACCATTTTGAAGTTTTGGTGGATAGTTCTATTGAAAATACAAATGATCTATTTATAAATGCTTCTAAAATTTTTTCCAATGGGCTCGACTGGAATCTGCCACTCTGGAAAGTTTTTATCATTCATGACGGCAATAAAAATCTAAATTCTAATAACGTTATACTGCTGACACTAATTCATCATATACTAGTCGATGGTTTGGGTGGCTTAAGGCTCGTTAAAAAAATTTGTCAAGATGACGATGGACGATTTTCTGTAAATAAAAAATTGGATGATCTTCAATATGAAGAAAAAAAAGGTTGGGCTAATCGTTGGAAATGTCTCAGAAAAATCGGATCCATTCTCACTAACAAATTAATTGTAAGTCCGGTAAACGGGTCTAGCTCGGAACAACGTCTTATTGTTCCAGTTACTATTGATCGGAAAGTTTTACTCGATATAAAACGTGCGACCAATACCCAAGTGCCCGATATTCTATATGCTCTGAATACCCGTGTTATTAGAAAATATCATTTAGCAAAAAGTATACCGGTTGATAAAAATATTCGCGCTATCGTTCCATTGAGCACTAGAGATAAGCAACAGGATAGTGATTTAGATAACGCCCATACTTCATTTACTGCCACACTGCCAATTTCGATTGAAGATCCTGTTGAATGTTTACACTGGATTCATCATCATTTTCAAGAGTGTCGTGTAGATGGCTCAATTGAGGCTAATATGATTTTGTCAATGTGGGCGGAAAAATTACCATCAAAAATACGTAAAGCTATTCTGGTTGATTATTGCAGCAAGAATAATACTATTGCCAGTATTATGCCATGGAGTGTATTGCCTCTTGAAGTTGTCGGTGCAAAGGTCATTGGCAATTTTGGCATTGTCCCACAACTACTTGGCCATGGGTTAGGAATTGGTTACATCATATATGGCAAATCGATCAATATCAGTGTTATTGTTGATCCCGCAATTATTCCTGACTATGAATTACTAGTTAGCTACTTTAATGAAAGTATTATTGAGTTGAAAAAAAGTTTAAATCTTTTGCAAAATTCTGAAGAGAATATTGGTTATGTTGAAAGCCCCTTTCTTAAATCATGAATAATGAAACCATAAGCAATTTTCTATCTCAGGTTGATCTTTTTAATAAAGTTGAAGAAGCGGATCTAAAAAAAATTTCCAACCATTTTACTGTTAAGCAAGTTCAAGCGGGTGAATTGCTCTTACAACAAGGAACGGTTAGTAACTCTATTTACATTTTAAAGACAGGACGCATGGTTGTACGCGTTAACCGGCCGGAAGGTCCTCTGACTGTGGCGAATTTAGAATCGCAGGCACTCATTGGAGAAGTTTCATTTTTAACGGGGAAAACAGTTTCGGCCGACGTCGAAGCGATGTTAACCTGCGAAGTTCTTGAATGCTCCCAGCATGACTTTAATTATATACAAGAAAATTATCCTGCACTTTTACGAGGGCTTCTGAATATTTTAGCTAACCGTTTGCATTCAACAGTGAGCAGCGGTTCGGCTGCCTACGATCCTGTTATTTTATTTCTAGACTTCAGTGATTTGTTTCAGGCTAAATTTGCTTTCAGTGAATCTCTAGCTAAATCCTTAGGCCAACAAACTGGACTGCGCACGTTACTATGGATATTTAGGGAATCTGTTGAAAAAAAAAGTGAAAAAGAATTTCACCATGTACAGTTTTCTCAATTCAAAAATTCAAACGAATCACTTGATGATTACTATACTAATGAGATTGAAATCTATAAAGAAAAGTACGATCAGGTAATCATTTTTCATCAAAAAAGTGAATGTGAAGAATACCAGATTTTAAAAAATTTATCGAATCGACTTGGTGTTTGCCTGGGGGAGAATGAAGAAATTCCAACTGACGATACTGGTCTCGATGATGGTAAACGACGATTTGTAATTCAGGATGCAGAATCTCCTAAGTTACCTTACTTATCAGGATCAAGACAGTTGATATGGAATACCAAAGAAGCAGAAACTGCCTATCACGCCGGCGATAATTATCCGCCAGAATTTTCACGAACTGTCTCATCAATCGCTAGGCATGTTATAGATTTACAAGCGGGAATAGCTTTTGGGGGCGGAGCAGCCTGGGGATTTTGTCATGTAGGAGTTCTTGAAGTTTTGTTAAAGTCAAAATTACCGATTGATGTTGTGACAGGTTGTTCAATGGGAAGTATAATTGGCACAGCGTATTGCACTGGCATAACTATTGAAAGGGCTGCCGCTTTGATAAAATTATTTAGTAAAACATACTGGAAATTACTCGAACCTAGAATTTGGAAAATGCATCTGATGAATCAAAGTGCGATTAAACAATTTATTAATACGCATATTGGCAATACTATGACCAATCGATTTAATATTCCATTTTGGGCAAACGCTGTAAACATTCAAAATGGTGAAGCAGTTAGTATTCGTGATGCTAGTCTTGTAGATACAGTAATTGCTTCAATTTCACTGCCCGGAATATTGCCCCCATTTAATCTGGGTAATAAATTTTTAGTTGATGCCGGTATTATGGATTCTGTTCCTGTCGATATGCTAAAAGATATGGGGGCAAGATATGCGTTAGGTATAAATGTCATGCAACCGGTTAAAGCATCTGTCGGAAAAAAAGGTAGAAAAAAATCGATGCAAACTTTCGATGTTTTTTGCCGATGTTTTCAGGTTTCCGGTCATGAGATAGGGAAAAACAGAAGCCAGGCAACTGCTGATTACACTTTGCAACCAATTCTGCCTGATTCAACAATGTTAGACTTTGGCAAAGGTGTAACGTTTATAGAAAAAGGAAAAGAAGAAGCCGAAAAATATATCGAAGGTATCGATAAGAGTTATCAGCGTTTGAAAGACATGGTCTTGGCGCCTGCTCGCGCGAGGTGTTCGTGATAATTATTCTTCCATTGTAGGGCTCGAGCTCGCTCGATGCCTTAGTAGTTTATCCAAAGATTCAATTTTTCCTAACCATTCTGGTTGTGGAATTAATCCTTCTCTAAGTTTTTCATGAAATTCAGGATTATAATTTTCATTCTTAATCCACCATTTCCACTTTTTATCTATAGAAATCAAATTTTTCTTATATGGGTTCATAAATATATAGTATGCGAATCGCTCAAGCTGTAACCCATCACGAAGATGGTGATCGAGAAAATTACTTTGCCACTGGATATTATTCTCTATTAATGAATGCCTGGTTTGAGATTTTAATTTTGCAATTACTTGCCCCAATTTCAACTGATCACCTAGTTGAAAAAGTAAATGAATATGATCTGGCATAATAGTAGCACAATAAAGAATAAAGTCGTTATTGTTTTGAACACCAGAGATGCATTTTTTAATAATATTACCAGAATCTAAATCAGTTAAACCATGAGTTTTGCTATGACTGCATATTGTAATGAAATATGTTGCTCCTGATTGTGAGATTCTGCCTTTTCTCAGATTTGATGTTTTGCGTCTATTGTAATTCATTTTTGAAAATTAGATGGAGGTAATTTTCTATAATAAAATTATATTGCTTCAAGGAAAAATCAGGACATCCGAAAACGGCACTTCGCAAGCGAAGGCCCTACAAAAATGCAAAGACCTTATATTTGTCGTTTAATCATCTACTGTAGGGCTCGAGCTCGCTCGATGCCTATATCTGGATCGTAATAATAGATTTCTACTGATTTCTTCATCATATTTCCAAACTGACATCGCAATCATCAATAGCGCTGGTAAATAAAACATTAAGCTCAAATTTGTCGTGAATATTTTTGCGATACTCTCTTTGAATAAAAAGATATTCCAAAAATAAATCAGATCACAGCTAGCAAAACTGATTAAGCCATACATCATCAACTTTGTATTCTTCGTTGGAAAATTTTTATTGAAATGACTTATTACTGCTGCCGTAACTGACAGAAACAAAATGACTAAATAAAAATTCAATAACACAAATAAATAACTTACTCCAAAAACTGTATAAAGACCAATAATCACACTAATTCCAATAGGCCAAAAAATTGTAGCTGTAATTATTATCGGTAGTGCGTTTTGTTTTAATTCTTCTGTCGAAAATTTAAAACCTGCTAAATTTCGAAGGGTAAGACTGAGCTGCACGATCATAAAAATAAACACTCCAACAGAGGCAATGAACGGTTTGTTGGTTATCAAATCATAATCATGTAAAACAAATAAAATGTCGGCTAAAGGAATACAGGTAAATAGAAATTTAAAAAATTTTTCATCTCGAGTTGAATGTCCACGACCACTGGCTGTCCATGCGATTAAATTAATTAATACAAAGGCTAATACTTTAAAAATTATTGAGAAACCGCCTAAATTATATTGAATCGGACTTTGAAATATTCGTGACCAATCAATGATCAGGGCAATTATGATACTGAGGATGATTATCTTTGGGAAATTATATTTTTCCCACCAGATTGTAATATTAGTTCTCAATAGACATAATTTAAATTATCCGGAAACGATTTTAAATTCGCGTGTTACTTTTTCATTTCTAATAGGCTTTGTAACTTCAAATGACGCTGTGTCGGGGGCTTCGATAGTTTTTACTTTCAACCAGGTTTCTTTCTCATTCTTATATATATCAATATCCATATCTGCGTTATATGAAATTGTTGTATAAAGATTATTTCCATCGGGTAGGGGATGGATTATTAAGATCATATCTTCAGGCTTGGCTTTAACATTACAAACAAAACGAACGTCTTCTTTTTCCATGCTCAATTCCCACGATGTTAGAGCAGAATTTATTTCGCAATTATTATAAATGGAATCGACAAAATTTGATTGATATAATTTTCCTTCCCACTGAATTGACATCCAAACGCTTGCTTGTCCCCAGTCGTTAAATTTTATTCCTATTCCCTCAAATAAAAAGTCAGGTTCGTTTTTGAAATTGACACAATTGCACCAGTTCCAGGTTTTCATATTGTGCACATTCCAATAATGGCCATCGCTGGCAATCACATTTTCCAACAAATAAGTTGTGCCACCCACTACAACCTTGCCGCTCAACTTATGTTTACATTTAGGTGAATAAAATCGGGGAAACATTGAATGTTGTTCCATTCCCGGAAGTCGATTAATGCCTACCGCATTTTTATCTGCAATATCAAACTCCCAACTTAAAATATCATCATTGTTTTTTACAACACCCCAGCACTTTTCATCGTTGATTCCTGATTGGTCAATCTCCAGAGAAAATTTATCAGTCGAAAAATTTGCACTGTCTAAGTGGTAACGCTGCCGAATTGCCACGTCAGGTTTTCCGGGTGCACTGCGATCACGAAACCAGGCCCATACTTCGGCTAATTTTGTTTCTTCAGTAGGCCCGTTAAATAAAACATAACGGACAATCATTGAGAGTTTTTGAATGGGATCATTCCATAGAACATAGTAAGCTTCTGAAAAACCAATTTGATCTCTATCAAACACTGTTCTGTTATCAATTTTCTGATCCATTATTTATTCAGTTACACAGGTCGAGTAATTCAAAAACTTATATTTTCATATTTTAGTAACTACATAGCATGACAAAAATGTTTAATTCAGCTCGCTATCAGCATGGTGAAGCCGTGCGGTTATCGGTATCGGTATCGAATGATCGATTGCGATACCGATAACCGTTTCACTGATACCGATAAATATCATTTTTTT
>JAJFLR010000122.1 GCA_021772565.1 Opitutales bacterium
TAAAAGACTTGTATGTTTTTAATACACCAATATTTTATGAAAAAATCAAGTAAATTTTTCAAAAAAAAAGAAAAATTCGAACAATATTATTTATCTAAGTGACTGGAATGTAGAAAGTTCTGTTTTTTCGTTCAGGCACTATTTATCAATTTGGAGTGTCCTATAAAATTGGTAATCTGTTTATTTGTTACGATATCCCATAGTTTAATAGTATTATCATTTGCTGCCGAGGCTAGTGTTTTTCCATCCGGGGACCATGTAATACTATTTATCAAATCGGAGTGTCCTTTAAAATTAGCAATTTGTTTACCTGTTGCAAAATCCCATATCTTAATAGTTTTATCGGTAGATCCCGAAGCCAGTTTTGTTCCATCTGGTGACCATACAACACAATTTATCCATGCTGTGTGGCTTTTGAAATTAGCGATCTGTTTATTGTTTGCGACATTCCACAGTTTGAGTGTATTATCTTTCGCTCCCGATGCCAAAGTTTTTCCATCCGGTGACCATGCAAGACTGTTTATTAAATCGGAATGACCTACAAGGATGGCGATTTGTTTGCTCGTCGAAATATCACTTAGCTTGATAGTGTTATCTATTGCTCCTATAGCGAGTGTGTTTCCATCTGGTGACCAAGCAATTTTAGATATTTGATTAGGGAAAAAAAGATTTATGCGTGTATTTCCTTTAAAATAATCGATCTGCTTACCTGTTGTGATATTCCAAAGTTTGATTGTGGAATCACTAGAACTTGAAGCTAACATTTTTCCATCCGGTGACCAAACTACGGTAGATATTTGATTAGGGGATATTAAAACACTTACACTTGAATGTCCATTGAAATTAGTAATTTGCTTACCCGTTGCAATATTCCATAGTTTGATAGTGTTATCTGCAGACCCCGAAGCCAATGTTTTTCCGTCTGGTGACCAAGAAATACTATTTATCCTACCCGAGTGTCCATTAAAATTTGCAATCAGTTTACCTGTTGCAACATTCCATAGTTTGATAGTGTTATCTGCAGACCCCGAAGCCAGTGTTTTTCCATCCGGTGCATACGCAATACTAGTAATTGAACTGTCATGATGTCCGCTCTTTGGAGAACTGAAAATTAACGGGTAATCAGGATTATTAAATATTTGGTTGATAGTATTTCTTCTCTCCTTTTCACCGCCATCTTTTTTCAATATGCTTAAAGCATAAAGGGAATATAGCCTTGCTTCATTGAACTCTTTTTTATCCAAAGAAATTTTTGCTTTTTCATTGAACATCATACCGAGGTTATGTTGGGATTCAACGAGCTGTTCTTTTGCTTCTCTTTCTTTGTCGTTAGCTCTCTTGGTATTTTCATTTGCCTTCATTTCATTTTGTTTTGCGTCTTTTGCATATCCATCGGCCTTCTTCCGCTCCCGTAAATTCCAAATGGTAAAAAACAAAAGACAGGTAAACGCCAGAGCAAACGCTGTCAGTTTTATTCGACGGATGCGCCGTTTTTGTTTTTCTATTTCTCGCTTACTTTCTTTAACAAATTTTTCTACATCTCCTTTTAGATAGAGCCTGGATTCGTACGGAGCTATAAATTCCAGGGTAGAGGCATCCAATAAAGTGCCACGGTTTTTATATTCCTGATAGCGATTTTCCAGAGTTTGACGTATTTCCAGAAGGTCTTTCTCTATAGCAGTAATACGTCCGAAGATTTTATCGGCAAGGCCGTCGTGTCGAAGTTCGTATGTACTGCCTTCATCCTTTTCCCTGATTATGCGAACCGAGATGAAATGCTGGAGTATGTTTTGGACTTTATCCGGCTGCATCTTATGTCCCATAGATGCTATGGTATTGATTACGTCATCGAGCGTTACGGTTTTTCTGGTTCCCTGCATCGAAATCATCGTCTTCAGCACTCGTTCTCCAGCTTCAGGATCCGTCATCAATGAGAGTTGTTCTTCGAGAAAATCGGCCAGGACGTCTCCAATCTTTGCCGACAAAACAGGATCATTCCCGGTTAAATATGGTTTATTCGGATTTGCTTCGGCGGCTGTTTTTATTAGCCTGTCCATCAAGACCTGTAGCCAGGTTAACTCGATACTGCCGTCATCTTTTGTTAATTTATCCAGAACGATAGATGATACGCCTTCTTCGATCTCGACACCGCAAACGGCACAAGGTCGCTCAATGACCTCAGTTGCCTGAGCGCGGCTTATTTTTTCTATGCGAATTCGGTTATCAAACAGATCGGGTAGAGTTTTTTCCAATGTTGCCAAACCAGCTAGATATTCTTCTCGTATGACAAGGATGATTTTAACCTCAATATCCGAATTTCTCAGAGCTGATATTTCTTCGGCCAGTTTCCTTTGTTCGTCAACATCGCCAAAAATCAGAACTTCTTCGAACTGATCAAATATCAGATAAATCGGTTTGAAGTAGTCCAGATAAATGGATTTAACTTTTTCCGGCAGGGAGGTTTTGGATTTGATATCAGTAACCGCGGTACGGTTCAATTCATTATGTAGAGCTTCTAAAACATTCTGTTCTCTTCTGATGTTGATGGGCAGCCAATCTGTATCATCAAACTTATTGGCCAGACCACATTGCAGCAGGCTGGTTTTCCCCGTTCCTGAAGCTCCATAAACCAAAAGAAGATCGCTATAAAAAACCTGCGTATATATTTCTTCGGTCTCCTGAGAACGTCCGAAAAAGATATCGTTATCCTCTTTGGTGTAAGCATCGAGAAATTTAAACGGGTTGCGTATCATCTTATTGTAAAATAATTATTCACTCTTTGTTTTACCGCTTTTGAATGCCGTAAGGTATTCTTTGAATTCTATTACCAATTCGTCATAAAAAGATAGCAAACGCAGATCGCATTTTTCCGTCACTTCCGTTCCCAAATAGAAAAGACGTTCTTTCTGCCACTTGGTAAATAAAAAGATGTCCTTTTTGATTTTTTTAATTTTGTCCGGTGTATTCAAGATATCGGTAGTTGTGTCAATAATCAACGGTGAGAGGTTAAGATATTCATAAGGCGTCTTGTTTAATGACTTTAAGAGCAGAACTGAATGGTTATCGGAAAATTTATCAAAGCATTTTTCTTTACCAAAAAAATCAGAAGAGGCGCTGTTGAGTATTTTCATTTCGTGAGAAAATTGAGCATCTGAGCGTTTTCTCTTCAAGACTCGAATTTCAGTAATAGTCACCAAAGGATATTTTAAAAGGAAGGCCAGGTCAGATAACAGGACAGTTAGTTTTTCCTGATATTCAAAGCATCTGATTTCGACCTTCTCATCTGTCAGGTTAATCAGATAATGGCCTATGTCATTTCTTTCCGGTACCCAGAAATCAAGTTTTGCATAAAACTTTTTATCAAATAATGACGCCATCTCCGCGACGAAAGGGTTGATGTCATTTCCTTCAAAGATATTGCCGATAGAACGAATCATCCAGGCATAATCTCCCATAGTCAGGCCAGAGATTCGGTTTGGAAATTGAGTCGCAAAGTCAGAGGATAACTCACATTTCCCAGCCTGATATTCCTCGAGAAGTTGGGAAAGTAGAACAAACGAGGTAAATTGCATGGTTCGTTCTATGGTCTTAAAAATCTGATCGAGTCTCCCTCGCGTTGATCTTTCCATACCTGCAGAAAATAGACGCCTTAGCTCCACACCAATAGGCCAGGGAAAGCTACTGATAATTTTAGCGCCTAACTCCCTCGTATCAACCTCATCCTCATCTTCATCCAACAATAAGGCCAATTTCGGGTTATAGCCTTTCAAAGCATTAAAGAGAGTAGTTATGATTTTTTCATTATTGGTCATACCAAAAAAAACAGATTTTTAATATAGTTAGAACAACTAGCAAGACATGTTTTGAGCTTTTGCGATTAAAAACAAGAAGTACCACCAAGCACTAATATTTTTATAGTATAAGCCAAAATAAATTTCAATTATATGCCTTGGATTCAGTAGATGCTATAAGGCTCTTCAATTTGCGATTCTACATCTGAAAATTCATTTGCAGCAGGCATGTTATCATGTATCCACCTTTGCCACTTCTTCTTCAATAATATGTCTATCCTTCTCAATAAATGCCTCCAGTTCTTCCGGGTTTGGAAGTTCAATCAAGTACCGGGATACAAATAATTGACTATCCATACCAGCAGTTGCATACTCAACTTTAGTACCCTCTTTGTCGCTACAGAGTATGATACCAATCGGAGGATTATCACCCTCAAGCATTTCTTGATCTTTAAAGTAGTTCAGATAAAAATTCATCTGTCCGGCATCTTGATGACTGAATGCGCGGATTTTTAAATCAACTAGAATATGACAACGCAGTCTTCGATGGTAAAAAACAAGATCAACTCGGTCATGTTCATTTCCAACTGTTATTCGTTTTTGTCTTGATTCAAAACAAAAGCCATTTCCCAACTCTAATAGAAAACTTTGTAAGTGATCCAACAATGCTTTTTCTAAATCGTTTTCAGAATATGACGCCATTTCGGCCAAACCCACAAATTCTAGTACGTAAGGATCGCGTATTATGTCTTCGGTTATTGCATTAGATTCTTTTGTTTGTAAATGCGCACATTCAACAACCTTTTTTTTATTAGTTGAGAGGCCTGTTCTTTCAAAAAACAGGCTTTCGATTTGTCGTTTTAATTGACGTACAGACCAAGTTCCTTTCAGACATTCTACTTCGTAAAAGGAACGTTTGAGCTGATCTTGAATTCTAGATAATTCAATCAAATGCGACCAGGTGAATTGAAGAATCTTATCACAGGGAATTGATGTCATATTTCGTAATTGTGCAGACGGTGTCTGCACAATGTTTTCTAGATTATCGGTATTTGAGTTTGATATTTCTTTATCAGGTTTTGTTTTTAACTGTATCGACAACATTTTTCTGATATCACTAGAAATTGATTTTCCAGATTGTGCAGACAACATCTGCACAATTTGTGGATAGGAGTTATAGAATAAAGTAGCATAATGAAGATTTCGCTTACTTAGCCCCTTTACATTCATACTTTCGAGATCATTGGCCAATGAAGCATATAATTTTTCTCCATACTTGGCTCTATCTTCCCCATTCTTTTCAAATTCAACAATAAAAGCACCCACACACCAGTTGCGCAAGATAAGCGATTTGTTTACAGTGCTACGCACATGGCTCTGTAACTGCGTATCAATTCCCTGAATGGTATCAATGAGTTTATCGTATTTCATGACTTTTATGCACACAAATATTAATTTATAGTAGTCTTTAAAATATTAGCCAAAAACACTGAGGACAACATTTTCCAACAATCTTGGAAAAATAGTTTACGGATTGCTGAAGTAGGCAAAAGATAACAAAACGTTCCAATCACTTGTTCAACGATTCAATAACCTGAGCATGTAAATTTTTATTCGCCGCAACAACTGAATTTCCTTTGACCGGGTCATCTCCGTGCCAATCTGTAATTATTCCGCCGGCACCGCGTACTATCGGAATCAATGCCATTTTATCCCAAGAATTTACAACTGCGTCGAGCATGATATCCGCACCCCCGGTTGAGATTAAAAAATAACCGTAGCAATCTCCCCAGGTTCTAACCATTTTTACAGAGGCGGAGAGTTTGGATAAATTTTGGCCGTTATGAATTTTTGATATCTTAGCAAAATCTGTTGACAATAAAGTTGAATTTGAAAGTTCAGTAGTTTCTCTAAATTTTACCGGTTTCCCATTTAATGAGGAAGAAACATTATCTCCAATTAACAATTGGCTTAGTAATGATAAGTGAATAGCTCCGAGTATAGGCTGTCCATTTTGCGTCAGGCAAATCAGTGTACCAAAAAGTGGGCAACCGGCAGTAAATGCTCGTGTACCATCAACTGGATCAATAACCCAGACAAATTCTGCATCCTCATTTTCCGATCCCAACTCTTCGCCGATGATGCCATGATCCGGATAATTTTTGTTTATATGGAATCTAATAGTTTTTTCTGCCTCTCGATCAGCAATAGTTACCGGAGATTGATCTTTTTTTAAATCAACTTTTAAATCAGCATCAAAGAAATACGGATTTATAATTTTTCCGCTTTCTGTAGCTATAAACTCAATGAATTTTCTATATTCTTCCATTTTAAATTTAAAGGTGATTAACAATACATTAAGGTAATTTTTTGGTAGCAATCAAATTTAATAATATATTTAAATCTATGAACTGGAGAAACACCCCAATACATGTAATTGATTTTGAAGGAAACCGAGAATATGGAATTGTCGAGTACGGAGTAGTAACTTTGCTCAATGGATCAGTTCAAGATACACATACTCGATTATGCAGAGCAAAAAAAGAAATAAATTACGCAGATACCAAAATTCATGGGATACGCTATGAAGAAACTCAACAATTTGAATCATTTCATGAAGATTGGGATTTTTTTAATTCTTTGAGAAAACAGGGGCCATTTGCCGCTCATTTTGCTAGTGTAGAAAATAATTTAATTAAATCGGTTTGGCCATTTCCATCATTTGCCCCAGATTTTTTAAATTCTGAAAATGAAATTGCAACTTGGGGTCCGTGGATAGATTCATGTCGAATTTATGAGATTTTGTTTCCCGATTTAGATTCCCATAAGCTACAAAAACTAATTGATACTTTTGGGCTGCAAAATCAACTTAGCGAATTTGCAGAAAGATTTTGTCCGCCTAAAAGGAGTAAATATCATTGTGCACTTTATGATGCTTTGGCTTCAGCAGTACTATTGCTCAACATCGAAAATGTTATGGAAATTGAAAAATTAACGGTTCACTGGCTCTTGATTAACAGCTCTTCCAATCCTGCCATTACTGATCAACGCCAGTTGTTTGACTGATATCTGCGGATATTTTAGCTGATTCAATTAAAATCTAAAAAGCTTGCATAATAGAAAAATACAATTAACTTCTGGCTTTTTAAAAATTTGAAAAATGTCTAGAATCTGCGTAATTACAGGGAAAAAACCAGTTAGAGGAAGTCGAATACACCGCAAAGGTCAGTCGAAGAGAAGTGGTGGTATTGGGACTCATGTCACGAAAGTTGTTAAAAGGACTTTTAAGCCAAATGTACAGCGTATCCGCGTTAAGCTGCCCAGTGGTCAAATAAAACGCATGTGGGTATCGGCTAAAGCGATAAAAGCGGGTAAAATAGAAAAAGCTTAGTTTTTGAAAAATGTCTGAACTAATTGTCGGCTGGACTACAGTTGCTCAAAAAAAAGACGCTGAAAAAATCGCAACTGAAATAATAAAGAGCAAATTGGCTGCGTGTGTGCAATTTGATGGCCCAATTTATTCGGTGTATGAATGGAAAGGAGAAATCAAAAATGAATCTGAATATCGTCTGACCATTAAATTTCCATCATCAAACGTGTATAAAATGGAAAATTGGATTAAAAAAAATCACCCTTATGAAACACCACAATGGGTAGTAGTTGATGCGAGATCAGTCTCTAAAGATTATTTAAGCTGGGTCAATGATGTGACCTGTAAATCTTGATAGGTATTTCAGTTATCATATCTAATTTGGAAATGTAACTAATCCAACACTTTGACATTAATCAAACCGTCATAAAACTGGTTGGATAAAATATCATGTTGTTTTAATGCAGCCCTACTGGAGACAATACAATTACTATCGTCTTTAACAATAACATATCCTCGTTTTAAAACTTTTTCAGGACTAATCTGCAACAAACGAAGTTTAACATTATTGAATCTATCATTAGTAGTTTGAGCATTCAGTTTCAAATTATTGCCCATTTTATCTTTCAAAACATCTAAATTTCTTGAAAGCAATTTGATTCGATCTACAATGGAAATTCCTGCTAATCTAGAATTAATATATTGAACTTTTTCTCTCTCTCTTGATATACAAATTTGAAATGCAGAATCTAAACGATTTGATAAATCATCTAATCGAAGTAAAGATTGCTCAACCCTGGATTGAGGTGATAATTTATCAATTGTACTTTCAAACAAATCGATCTGATATTTTATTTTTTCAAATCTTTGTATAACAGTTTGATTAATTTGATCTGCAATATTAATTAATCTATCAACAGCATCAAAATATCCATCAGCAATTACTGCCGCAGCTGCTGAAGGAGTCTCAGCCCGGTAATCTGCAACAAAATCACATAACGTAAAATCTATTTCATGACCAACAGCAGATATTACAGGAATCTTTGAATCTGCAATTGAACGAACAATCATTTCATCATTAAACGACCATAAATCTTCAATGCTTCCCCCTCCCCGTGTTAAAACCAATAACTCTATCTGATCGAAGAGCTGTGCAAGTTCAAGTGCTTGTTTAATTTCAATAACAGATTCTACACCTTGAACCCTAACTGGAAAAACAATAATGTTACCCCTCCATCCACTTCTTTGAAGTATACTAATAAAGTCCCTAATTGCCGCGCCAGTGGGAGACGTTACTAGTCCAATTGTGCCAGGCAGTATGGGTAACGTTTTTTTCTTATCTTTATCAAATAATCCCGCTTCTGCCAGTTTTTGTTTAACACGTTCAAATTCCAACTGCAAGCGACCGGCTCCATCCTCAACTAAATATCGAACAATTATTTGATAATTACCTCTCGGTGGATACACAGTTAGCTGACCAAATATAATTACTGATATTCCATCTCTGATATCCATATTCAAGTTCACCGCATCACCTCTAAAGAGTACAGCTGTGATCTGACTACCTGAGTCTTTGAGTGAAAAATAACAATGACCACTGCCTTGTCTGCGAAAATTTGAAATTTCTCCACGCAGCCAAAATTCCGGCAATTCTGTTTCCAGAATTTTTTTAATATGATTAGTTATCTGCGTAACTGAATAGATAGAGTTATCCGGCGGCAACAAACTAGCTTCGATCCTGCTTTGCATAATGATTTTTTAAAATTTTAGTCACAAATATTATTATAATTAATAACGATATACCTGCTATTGCCATGCCAGAATTACCTGAGAATAATGACTGACCCACCAAAATAAATGCAATTGCGTAAGCTGCTTGCACAGCCCATGAAATAACCAAATATATTTTAAAAGGTATTCTAGCAAGACCGAGTAGATAGTTTTGAACAAACAATGGAACACCTGGTGCAATTCGAGTAATAAAAGTTACTCTTGCATATTCAGAAGTTGGAACTATCGGAATGGAATAATCCCATTTTTTGATCAACTGTTCTATAAAAGGTCGTAGATAGCCTGAGGCGATCCAGTAACTTAGAGAAACATTTAGAATAATTCCAAACGTCAGAATTAAAATGCTAAACCAAACTCCATAAACAATGCTCAATATATAAAAAGGGCTAATTGGAACTCCAAATAATGGGAAGACAACCATACCGATAAAAAAAATTACCGGGTTCGTCCCTTTTAAAAATTTCCAAAAATTACTCATGAAAATTTTGGTGAATTCAATTATATTTTCATAATGATTAATTAAAAAATAACTCAGTAATAAAAATACCGAGATAAAAAATCCGAAAAAGAGGTACTTAGAATTTATTGTAGATTTTTTATTTAACATATTAAGGTTAAAATATTTATTTTTTCTAATTGAAATTTCCAAGATATGGATATATTAGTCATAATCAAACTCTCAATATTTAATAATTATCGCGCTTTAGATAATTAATTAAAAGCTACATTTAGAATACCCTGAATTTTTTTACTTTGAGATTTAAATTAACAAAAAGTCAATTTATTACCATGTCTGGAATACCCCAAAAATCCGGGTTTACCCTTGTTGAAATAATGATAGTTGTCGTAATCATAGGATTGATCGTTACAATGGCAATTCCGTCATTTCGAATAGTTAGAGAACGATCACAAAACTCGTCATTCATCAGTGACTTAAGAGTGTTTAAGGGAGCTGTACAACAATATGCATTAGAAGTTGGTACTTTTCCGGCTGGAGGATCTCCCGGCGTTCCACCAGCCAGTTTCTCTGATTATATAATGAATTCCAAATATGCTGCGGCATCGCCAATAGGTGGTAACTGGCATACGATTGCTGATGAAAGAGGGGTTGATGCAGCTATTGGAGTTGAAAATTATATAATAGGCACTGATCAATTAGTTGCAATTGATGAATTGATTGATGATGGTTCGACCACAACAGGATTCTTGCGGTCTTTAGGTGCAGATACTTACTATTGGATTATTGAAGAATAGACAGTAAACATTAGTCTTCAAGAAGTTTAATTACCGCATCTCGAGAACTAACAATTTCTTCAGTCTCCAACCTTGGACTCATTTCTAGAACCAATGTGTGTTCCGGCTTGAAAAACTTTTTAACTAAATCAAAATCTATTGTCCCGGATCCAACTGGTTGATGATCTCGTCCCGTTGCAGAAACATCGTGCAAATGAAAACCAAAATGACGATTGCTGTTTTCTGTTAAAAGTTGTTCCTGTGTTATAATTCCTTCCTGCTGTTTAATCTGAGCATGTCCAACATCATGCCAATAACCAATCCATTCCGGCTCAGGAAACTGACTTAAAAAAAATGCCATTTCATTATCTTGAGGTAATTCAATCAAACTCTCTCGATTTTCGATACACATTTTAACTTCGTTTTCGACAGCGTAGGGTAAAATTCTTAAATAGGAATCAATTAAAGTAGCAATATATTTGGCCTGCTTATTTTTTAATTTCAGTAATGCTTTTTCAACAATCTGATTATACTTGGGATCCATTTCAAGAGATTCCAGACTATGAGAATCTCTATATTTACTGATAGCATTATCCGGTCTAAAAAATTTAAAAGGATACGGGATACTGCCTGAATGAACAATCATTCTATCAGCACCCACCTGTTTGGCAAAATCAATCGTACGTTTTGTATATTGAAACCATAACTGCCGCATCTGTGGATTTTGATCTGTCGGTTCATATAAATTGGGAGCTGCATAATTTATATGAGTAGGTAATGGACAAAAATTATGAACCGATGAAATTTTAATAATGCCCTCCTCAACAGCTCTCAATATCCCTTCTACCAGGACAACTTTTATTCCGTGGCTGAGTTCTGCATACTCAAAGCCTAAATCGGCCATTTCCTGAAGCATTTCGTAGCCATCAGAATGTCGGTGCGAACACCAGCAGGATGATAGTGCAAGTCTGGGTTTTTTATCCAAAGCTTATTTATTCTCTTATTTTAAATTTAACTTAAAACTAAGACAGGTTATAGTAACTAATCGACCAAACCTGATAAAAATTTTACATATCAGCGTGCCGACGACGCAACATATCAGTAAACTTTTCAACCTTTGTTTTACGCCTCTTAATTTCTGACGGCTTTTCAAAATAACGTTTTGCGCGAACATCACGAATGACTCCTTCGCGATCGAGCTTTCGCTTAAGGCGTCGCAACGCGCGTTCCATCGGTTCTCCTTTTCTTATTCTTACTTCTACTGGCATAATTTTTTCTATTTAATGAGGTTGATTTTTAGTCAGGTTTTCACCCCATCGTCAATATTTTTCTAAAAAGAAATAGACGCTCGTCATATTCCTTCCTAATTGCACTCATTTTCAAACATGTAATACTATAAATATGAGAACTGAATCTGATTCATTTGGTAAAATGGAAGTCCCCAATGATGTATTATACCGAGCATCTATACAACGATTTGTCTAAAATTATCTGATAAGTGGACAGTCACTGTCAATTAGGTTCATCAAAGGATTATATCCGGTAAAATACGACTATATCGAATGCCATAAATGTTATCGTTTAAACCAAAAAATAATCATGGATCGCCACGTCGCGCTACTCCTCGCGATGACAAAGTAAAAACCTTTATCATGTTTTCTCGTGATTATGTCGTCCCGATAAATCGAGACTCGGTAGCGAGCTCTGCCAAAGCAGAGTGTGGCAATCTATCTGAATTACGTCTATTGATTACATACACTGATTTATTTCGGTACCGAGTTGAAAACGACATCTACCAATTTATATTGCAGATGCTATAGTACCACAGCAAATGAAAATTTCGAACTGTTAATTATTACCTATAATTAAAGGTCAATTGCAGTAGCGAATTTGTATTAGCTAGTTGCTAACCTCAAAATGAGTTTTATAACCCAGGTTAAATAAATTCTCTAATAATTTCAAAAACCATTTCAGCTTTTATTTTATTTATTAAACTCCCTCCAATGTCTTTGCAATCATCTGGTTGAATTATTATTTTTTTTGATTCAAAAATTGGTCTGGTACGGATTGGATTTGTTGGGCCGAATAACGCTACTAAAGGAATTCCCATTGCATTAGCCAAATGCATGCCTCCGGAATCATTGCACACTATCAACTGACATTTGCATATTTCATCAGCAAATTGTTCGAGCGTTGTATTACCGACAAAATTTTCTATTCGATCCGATGAAATCTTTTTGATTATTTCATCAACAATCAGTTGATCAGTTTTTGTGCCGAAGAGATGAATTTTAACATCACTGCTTTCAACCAAAATTTTATTGATCAAATCAGCCCAATTTTTTTGAGGCCATCGTTTTTCAGGATTGTTTTCAGATCCACAAATTAATCCGATAATTTTATTATGTGGATTTTTTTTTGTATCATTTTCAAAAGGCTGATAATTAATATCTCCATGCAGTCCAAAGTGCCTTAAAAATTTTTCCCAAACATCTGTCTGATGAATTTTGGCTTCATCAATGTCTGTTGGCACCTGCCAGTTGTGAGTTAATAACGGTCGAGATTTTCCCGGTCTTAGCATACCAAAACGTTGCGGCGTTTTTGTTAAGTAAGCTTCCATATCTCCTCTGTATGAATTGGTAAATAAAATGAACGTATCTGGATATTTTGTTTTTAATTTTTTAAAAAACTTATAGTAACCCGATTTCTTTGGGGGTAATGCGATGAATGAATCAGCAACATTTAATTTTTCCAGAAGTTGAACAAATTCATTTTTAATTAGAAGAGTTATTTCTGCATCCGGTCGACTTGTCCGCAAAGTTCTGAGTAGAGGTAATGCCATAACTACATCGCCTAACCAATTCGGCATGCGAATCCAAAAACGTGTTTTCTTTGGAATAGACTTATAATTGTGATACTCCCCTGCTTCACTTATATAATTCTTTTTTTGCAAAAGCCTCAATCTGTGCCGAGGTGTATCTTGATTCTTCCAACGTTTATGACTCCACAGCCAATCGGAACATTGATCATCAGAAATTGAAAGGTGATTCTCCAGCCAGGCATTTGATGCTACAGTAACTGATATTGGTTCGGGATCACAGTTAAGCTGTTGTAGTTTTAATTCAGATTTCCAAAATCCGAGTCGATGGGAATAGATTATAATTGTTCGCGCATTAAATTTTTTTGCGATGATGCCAGGCAAATCAGTTGCCGACGCAACTCTACCGAACAATGTAATGAGTGCACCACTATTGCCGGCATTCTGATCATAAAGTATAGAAAGCCATCCATTATCGCGGATAAGTGATAACGTTTTAGTCAATCCATCTTTTCTAGAAAACAATTCAAAGCCAAAACGTTCACGTGTGTCCTTCACCCAATTATTTAGATATTTATTTTCAAACGGTCTAAAAATTGCACCCAAACGCGGAGGGTTGTCCAGCACTAATGGAACCAGAGGTAAGGTTTCCATTAAAGTAAAATGCGGCGTTAAGGCAATGCCTCCACTCCCCTCTTTTGTTAAGTGGGCAATTTGATCCAAGGTTTCGCTGGAAATTGTCAGACAGCTTTTTAATTTTTTTTCATTGAGCCAGGGCGAGACTAAAACAAACATAGTTAGCTCAATTAATCTTCGCAGACATTCTCTGGCAATGTTATGATGCCATTCTAAGGGCTTCTCGGGAAAAGCATGATGTAAGTTAGAAAGTGCCGTGTATTTTCTTTTTGATGGAAGGTAATAAATCAAGTCACCTACTATCTTACAAATTAAATGACAGAATGATTCAGGAAATAGTGCAAGAATCCATCCGACAATCTTTAGAATGTAAACCAGAATCACGTTTTATTAATCTTTTTTAATATAACTCAATTAAGTAACAATACGAACAGGTAACCCTGCATCGGCAAGTTTTCTTTTAGCTTCATAGATTGTAAACTGTCCAAAATGAAAAATTGATGCCGCCAGTACTGCACTGGCTTTTCCATTTTTCAAGACATCAACTAAATGATCAAGGTTTCCAGCACCACCAGATGCAATTACCGGAATTTCGACTGCTTCGCTAATTCTTTTTGTTAATTCAATATCGTAGCCGACTTGAGTTCCATCCTGATCCATGCTGGTTAATAAAATTTCACCGGCACCTAATTTAACTAATTTTTTGGCCCATTCAACGGCATCTAGATTTGCCGGATTTCGACCGCCGTGGGTATAAACTTGCCAACTATCTTCTCCGACAATTTTTTTTGCATCAATTGCTACAACAATACATTGATTGCCAAACTTATCAGATGCATCCTGCACCAGCTTTGGTTCTAAAATTGCAGCTGTGTTCAGACTTACTTTATCAGCTCCGGCATTGAGCATTTGTCGAATATTCTCTAAGTTTCTTAAACCGCCACCAACAGTTAGAGGCATAAAACATTCAGATGCGGTCTGTTCAACTACGTTATGCATAATTTCTCGATTGTCACTAGACGCTGTTATATCGAGAAAAACTAATTCATCAGCACCCTGTTTTTCATAAGCCTTGGCAATTTGAATAGGGTCACCGGCATCGCGTAGTTGTTTAAAATTAACCCCCTTGACGACACGACCCTCTGTAACATCCAAGCATGGAATTATACGAATACTTAGCACAACAAGATCTTTTTAATAAAAATTTTAGTAACTAAGAATCTACTCACCAACCAAGGTAATGTCTGGCTCAAAAGTTACTTTTAGACGGTATTGTTGTTTTGGCCTCATTATCATAGGATGATCTCTGGTTAATGTCTGCAGGTAATTAATATTACCGTAATAAGTTTTATAATTTGGTTCGTTTGTTACATCTTCAGTATCACGCCATACTGCTTTAAAATCATCTCTTACCACATTGCATCTAACGCCCTCTTCACCAAATGTTAAAGTTGTTCCATTTCGATAATTTGAATGAGGTGAAGCAATCACCAATACATAACGCATACTGTTGAGTTTTACCTGACTTTTAACAGTAAAAATAAATTCACTGGTAATTTTATTTCCACAAAATTCCCATGACACCTTGCAACTCCCTAGACCGGAAACCATTTCTTCATTTACAGTGATTAAATCGGGCTGTTCATAACGAAAATAAAACGAGTTTTTTAATCCGAGCCCGGTAGTACAGCGTTTACCATAAAAAGCAGGAACAATAACTTTTCCATCAAAGTTCAATTCCGGAAGCATTACAGGCAGAAATTGATCAACCGGCCAATCGAATATACCGGGACAATGTGGAAATGAAAGAGAATCAGATTTTCCTTTTGCCGAAGCACCAACGAGTGGTAAATGAATATGCAATCCACACTCAGGATCATGATAAATAAATAATCCTTGTTCCTTGCGATTTCTCTTGTCAAAATTCACAAAGCGACCAGCTCTCTTATTTAAAAGATGTCTTGATTCCATTTTTCCCCCTATCGATCTAGCTAATCGAGCCCATTGACAGAGTGTTCGAGCACCGTCAAAATTTGCCATTCTAGAAGTATGGCGATCAATTGTATTTCGTTCTTCATCTCGTATTACTAAAAAACCATGTTCCTGATCAAGATAGGTCATAAAGTAAAATTGAAAAAGCCGTCTTAAAATATCAGTATAAAATGGTTTTTGTGTATCAGAAATCCATCCATCGCGCATTGCCTGCATAATAATACTGATACTGTGTATTTGACCATAAGCTCCAATGCCATTACCAAAGCACCAGCCCAAACCATCTTGTCTTACAAGGTCTGGCATAATTTTAATATATTTTTCTACACAAGTTCTTAAACTGGGAAGTTTACGTTCACGTAAATTTAAATTAGCGGACAGTTGTAATGCTTGACGAATGAAGGTAAATGACATCAAACCATAAACATCAAAAACACCGCCCACACCTTTGTCAGATCCGTCATCAAAATAATTACCTGAACTGTTTTGCTGAATTCGTTCAATAAATTTATCTATCAACTTGCCTGTTTCATCTTTTTTCGAAAGACCCATACTATAGCGAGTAACAGCCTTTGCTATGTTAAAAGCTTGATAATGATTCGTATAATCTGATCGAGCTAAAAGTCTTTGGTCTAATCTTTCGCGTGTGGGATCCAGTAGACGTTCCCAAACAGGATTACGATTTTTAGCCGGCCCAAACGAAAGCAAGGCCAGTGCTGCGTATGCTAACCCATTTTCATTTTCCTGATCACTAAATACCTGTAAAGTAATACATCTTGCGACTAGATCAATTAGATCATAATCACCGAATTCAGTTTGATTTGTAACACGATAATACTCGCCAATTGCCAAGGCTGCATGTCCTGGTTCATCTATGCGAGTAGTCTCGCTACCGACAGGATCAATTGAACCATCCTCGTTGATAGCGTTTAAATTGTGACCCAATATTGATTGAGCCATGTCCAAGCATTGATCGGCAAAATTTAGCATTTAGAAAGCTGGGGTTTTTAGTTGAGGTGAATTAACCATGCAAGAAAATAATATGTATAAATATATTTTAATTAATCAAAAGAATTTATTTTAAATATACCCTAACAAGATCATATAATTCAGGAGCTTCAACCAAAAAAGAATCATGCCCAAGATCCATGCTGATTTCTGCATAAGTCGCTTTTTTGCCTGACTGTAACATTGCGTGAACAAGTTCTCGATTTTGTGCGGGTGGATAAAGCCAATCTGAACTAAATCCAACGATTAATGCTGATGCTTTCATATTGCTAAAAGTGTCACAGAGTGATTTTCCTTTAATAAATAAATCAAATCGATCTACTGCTTTGGTAAAATAGAGATAGGTATTTGCATCAAAACGATTAATAAATGTCTGACCTTGATAGCGAAGATAACTTTCAACTTCAAATTCAACATCAAAATTATTTTTTGAATGGGATTCATTTTTTTTACTTCGACCAAATTTATCTTCCATTCCTTTATTTGATAAATAAGTGATATGTGCCATCATTCTGGCGACTGACAGACCAACATTTGGCCCTTCTGAAATTTGATAATTTCCATTATTCCATTCAGGATCCCTAATAATAGCAGACCTTCCAACTTCATTAAAAGCAATTGCTTGTGCACTATGTCGTGCTGTTGCTGCTAAAACAATAATTCTGTTTACCATATCAGGATACTCAATTGACCACAGAAGTGATTGCATTCCACCCATTGAACCTCCAATTACTGCATAAAGTGATTCTATACCCAAATGATTGATCAGGAGTTTTTGTGCTCGAACCATATCAATAATTTTTAAATTTGGAAAATTCAAATTGTAAGGTTTATTAGTTTCAGGATTAGTTGAACCAGGGCCTGACGTCCCTTGACACCCGCCCAAACAATTTGAGCAAATTACAAAAAATTTATTTGTGTTGATTGGTTTTCCCGGACCAATAATATGATTCCACCAACCTGGTTTTTTATCTTTAACCGAATTGATCCCAGCGCAATGATGATCCCCGCTTAATGCATGGCAAATCAATATTGAATTTGATTTTTCAGGATTTAAGTGACCATATGTCTCATATCTTATACTGAGTTCAGGTATTTTTTCACCGGAATCAAAAATAAATGATTGATTGTTGTAATAATCGACAGACTCAACAAGCCCAATGTCACCGACTGATTTTTTTAATAAATTAGATTCTGAATCGTTCATTAACCCATAGATGAAAAAACGTTAAATTGTTCATTTCTGATGCCCAAAGATAATTGATCACTCAATCGATATGTCTGGTAGAAAAGAATAACTAAGTCAAAATGATCAAATATATCAATTGAATAATGCATAATAGTTTTTACATCAATATTGTGATACTTATCTCAGATTATTTTTGAAATTTAATAAGTTAAGGTAGGAAATTGTTGCATTATTATTTAATTCAAATTTTTAATTAGATGTGGAGATTACTGTTATCGACAATTTAATTGCTGATCAAAAATAGAGCATTTTTATAAATAAATGAAATTCATCAAATATCACGCACTTGGTAATGACTATTTAATATTAGATCCTGTTGATATTGATAGAGTCCCAAATCAAAATCTGATTAGACTAATTTGTCATCGAAATTTCGGAATAGGATCAGATGGAATACTACTTGGACCAATAGTGACAGACAAAGCCGATTTTCAGTTGCGAATTTTTAATCCAGATGGGAGTGAAGCAGAAAAAAGTGGTAACGGGCTGCGTATTTTTTCACGTTACTTATATGATAACAATAAAGTAAGTGATCAAAAATTTAGTGTCCTAACATTAGGTGGAGTAGTTCAATGTCAAGTGAAAGATTATGGCAAGACTGTAACTGTTGAAATGGGAAAAATCAGTTTCAATAATGAAGATATCCCAGTAATAGGAGCAGATCGAGAAGTTTTAAATGAGACTATTGAAATCAATGAGAAAATTTACAATTTTTATGCTGCAACAATAGGAAATCCACATTGTGTAATTCCACTTGATGAAGTCACATCAAGTCTTTGTAATGAAATAGGCCCTATAATAGAAAATCACAAAAATTTCCCCAACAGAATAAATCTCCAACTTTTAAAAATAATTGATCGTAATAATATTCAAATCGAAATTTGGGAACGGGGTGCAGGTTATACTCTGGCATCTGGTAGTAGTAGCTGTGCGGCAGCGGCTGTTGCATATAAAATGGGATCGGTGGACAGCAAAATAAAAGTCCATATGCGAGGCGGTACCATAGATATTGATATTGGCTCAAACGGCATAATAACTATGCACGGAGCAGTCACTAAAGTCGGCACATTTTATTCTGACAATGAATTATTCGAATTCAATGCGTTCTGATTTTTGTGTTTGTGTGTCGGATTAAAACGAACATTTAGATAATATTTTAATGCTAGCAGTTGCTTTTGATTCAAACGTCCGGCCAATTGCTCTATTTTTATCTGTTCATCAATTTGTTTTATTATATCGCTCTTAATTTTTTTAAGTTCTTCTAACTGCTTTTTTTCTGTATCGGGTGAAATTGAAACTTCATCAAACTTAATTTTTTCTGAAAAAACTTTCTGCCCAAGAGAATATCGAGATTTGTCAAAAAATACATCAACAGGCTCCTCCTTAATCGGCTGCAATGGGTTAACAGATTTCTTTTCATCACTAAATGATGGGAAATAGCTCCCAGAGGCCAACAGTGATATTGCCGGTACTAAAAGTAGATTAAAAAATAAAATTATTTGTAATAAGTTTTTCATAGTTAATTATATTATTTGAATTAATAGAGATAAAAATATTCCCATTTATAATAATTTTGCAAGAATCTCTTACATTAAAAATATGCCTATAGATTATGAAAGAATACAGATTATAATTCCAGCACACAATGAAGAAAAAAGTATATCTGGTGTAATTGATCGTCTGATAGAACTTGGACTTAAAAATATTCGAGTAATTGACAATGCAAGTACGGATCAAACAACCACTTATGCAGAACAGTTGGGAGCAGCGATTATACATGAACCAAAGATAGGATACGGAAATGCATGTTTAAGCGGAGTTAATAATCTATCTGAAAATATTGAATGGCTGCTATTTTGTGATGCTGATGGATGTGATGATCTTGAGAGTCTGCCTGACTTTTTTAAGATATCTGAAAAATTTGACTTAATATTAAGCAATCGTCGAGATTTCAAAAAAAATAAAGATGCGATGTCGATTTTACAGTTTTATGGAAACGGTTTAGCAGTTTGGTTAATATTTATATTGTGGGGACACAGATATAATGATTTGGGACCGATGCGACTTATCAGAAAAAATTCATTTCAGAAACTCAAAATGAAAGACCAAAATTATGGTTGGACTGTTGAAATGCAAATAAAAGCAATTAATTGTAATTTAAGAAGCAAAGAAATCGCTACAAAATATTATGAAAGAAAAGAAGGAGAATCTAAAATATCAGGTTCAATAAGTGGTGCATTAAAAGCCGGAACCAAAATATTATGGACTATATTTATTCTATATTTCAAAAAAATTATTAAATGATATTAAAACTGACCAAACAAGAGAGAAAAGCACTTACAATAATTTTATTTCTGTGCGCACTGAGTCTAATAGGATGGATAATTTTTTAAAAACTAAAATCCTTTAAATGCATTATAGTAAGCTATTGAGGTGAACTCATCCATCTCTAGAACCTTGAGATCATATTCTGTTAACACTGGTTTTATAGCACCATAATCAGCTAATACTTTTAACATAGAATCACGTTGAGCATTATTTCCTCTGAATGAATTATAAATAGCATAATGTGTAGGAGTTCTACCGCTTTTAGTATGTGCATTAGGATCTGAGCCACCCTCTAATAAAACAAAAACCATACCCGTGCTTGACCATCCTGATGCAAGATGCAGTGGCGTCCTGCCTTTACTGTCTCGAATATTTAATTCTACACCTGCTTTTATAAATATCTTTACTGACCTAACAGAATCAAGTTGAATAATCTTATTTATTAATGGTTCTCCATTATTATTTTTTGAATTAATTACATGAGGATTTTCATTTAGATATTTTTCCAATTGAACAAATTTATTTTTTTTTACAATCGATTCAATGATATAAAATTCATCACCTAATGATGAAGAATGTATAAAAGCTAATATAAATATAATAGTAAGAATTTTCATTTAATTCGATAATTTATATTTTAATGCTACAGATAGTTTAATATAATAAAAGTGTTAAATTATATATACTGTAGTACTACTATTTAATTAAAGATTTTCCGTAAATTTTCTGTCAAATTGAAATAGTAGATGTAACATCAGGACAGGAAGCCTTAGATAGAATTGAAGAAAATAACTGGGCACTAATTTTACTGGATGTTCGAATGCCTAAAATGGACGGATATGAAATTGCGACAAGAATCAGACAAAGCTCTGACAATAGAAACGTCCCGATCATTTTTATGACATCAAGTGCTGACGATAGGCAAACACAAAAAGGATATGAAGTTGGCGCAGTAGACTACCTGATTAGACCAATCGACAGTTACATTCTTACCAGTAAAGTTAAAATATTTATAGAGCTGTATTTACAACGAAGAAAATCTCAAGATCTAGTCGTTAAATTAGAGCATGAAATAATTGAACGTAAGAGTGCAGAATCTGAACAATTAAATTTAGAAGCTCAATTAAGGCATGCTCAAAAAATGGAAACTATTGGAACATTAGCAGGTGGCATAGCCCATGATTTTAATAATTTGTTAGGCAGTATAATAGGATATTCTGATCTCACCCTAAAACAAATTGATAGAAATACCCCAATTTATAGTTATCAATCTAAATTGCGTGATGGTGCCAATCGCGCAGCAAACTTAGTTAAGCAGATTCTTACATTTAGTCGACAATCAGAACACAGACCGCGTCCCATCAAATTAAACACAGTAGTTAAACTAGCAATGTTATCTCGCATGCGAATAATAAGAAAAATTATAAAATTGGCCTATCAGTTTGGTCAGGATATCCTTCAAGCGTTAAAGGGTTTAAAGAAGTGATGAATAAATCCGGTTATATTGAAGGAAAAAATGTACAGTATTTAAATGGCGTTAGTGGTGATATTCCAAAGCAGATAAAAATTGCCAATTTGTTTAAAGAGTTCAAACTAGATCTAGTTTATTCACTCACAACCACAGGGACAATAATTTTAAAAGAAACATTGCCACCCACAGTACCTATAATATTTTCAATTTGTACTTATCCATCTGATACCGGACTCATAGATACCATCGATTATTCAGGAAATAACTTAGTTGGTTCTAGTAATTATGTTCCATTAGAAAATTATGTCAGACTATTAAATGATTTTCTTCCCAACACAAAAACAATTGCTATTTTTCATCGAAAATTTGAACCAGACTCAAAAATTCAAGCCACTAATATAATTCGATTACTGAAAAAAAAACATATCAAGGTAATTGACCTTGAACCAAATAATTTAACAGAAGTTAAAGTTCTGGCATTAAAATATATTGATGAAATAGATGTTATCATGACAACAATTGATACATTAATGCAAAATGGTGGTGAGGAAGAATTGATAAAATTATCACTAAAAAAAGGTGTGCCAATATTGAGTTCTAATAAAGCTGGGATAGAGCAAGGTTCAACATTTGGTATTACCACTGACTATTATGAATTAGGAAAAATTTCCGGAAATATTGCAGTAAAAATTTTATCTAATAAAAAAACCCCTGCTCAGCTAAAAACTAAATTTCAAATTCCGGCTATAATTATGGTAAATAATAAAAGTTCTGAACTTCTCTCAATAAAAATTCCAGAAAATAAATATCCTAATATAGTTTATGTAAGGTGATATGATATTACTTCTTCACTTATGAAGTTAATAAAAAAACTTTTAACTTTCACGATTTCAACTGTAATTATTGTGATGAGTATATGAGATAATAGTTTCATCTAGCAATTCGCTCTTTGAAAAAGGAGTTAAACTCAAGGTTGATACTAACGTAGTATCTCGAAGAAAGTTTTTATTATATGATATTACAAAAACGCAAATGGCCTTGGTATTTAATAAAGATATAATTTTTACACCGGTAAATAAAATAACGACACGCTGGTATGGATGGCAGGACGGTATTAAGAAAAATTAAGCAAAATAAAGACACTCAAGAAATTCCCGTAGTGATTCTCACAACCTCAGATAATGAAAAAGATGTTGAAAAATGCTATTTGGAAGGAGCAAATACTTATATAAAAAAGCCAGTTGATACCCAGGCATTTTTAGATGCTATACAGCGAATCAAGGAATACTGGTTTTCGGTCGCTATTTTACCAGTTAAACACAATGTGGATAATGTAGTTTAATTGGCGGAGAGGGAGGGATTCGAACCCTCGGTACCGGTTAAGGTACACAGCATTTCCAATGCTGCACGATCGGCCACTCTGCCACCTCTCCTTTAATAAATTCACACTCTCAATCTTTTTATATCAGTCAAGTGTGAACTTTCTTATCAATTAAATAGTTATAAAATAATGATTGAAAATTCTATTCTAGTAAACTTTTTATATCAGGTATACTAATAACCTTACTGCCGTTTGGTTTTTCCTCGAAATAAGGATCAATATCCCCAAATTTATTGGATTCTAATATATTCTCATTCTCACAGCTATCAATTTCATAAACTAATTGTGTACCCACTGTTGATGATCCTTCATCAACAAGTTGATCATAATCTACATCAAAATAGTGCGACAATCTTCTAACCTCAGGATATAATATTTTTGCTGGATTTGACAATTTTCCTTTAGATGCAAATTCAAACAAGCAAGGATAAAACTCTTTTTTGAATTTCTTTTGATAATTATTAAACCATTTGTTAGAAATATTTTTATAGTAATTAAGCAATACAACATCAGAAAAATATATGCACGCATCATACCACTTGCATATGTCGTTATGACTGCTAACTCGCTCACAATTTACAATAGTTATAATTCGTGCCAGAGAAAAATTATTTTCAATAACCCAAAACTTAAATTTCTCAATTTGATTAACTGGGTTAAGATATCCACTACCTATAACAAAAATAATAGATTCATCCTCTAAAAACTCTAATGGGCTATCTATCCCTACGCTACCTTGTTTCATTTTAATAATCTTTGTATTGGAAGAATCTTTAATCGGTTTATAGAAATCGTTATCCAACTCCTCGCTAGAGTATAGAATGAAAAAATTTTCTTTTTCTATATCATCTAAATTAGATACTAAATCACTAACGATAGCTCTTCTGCCTGAACCGCAGACACCCAAGATTAAATAAACTTGTGGCATTTCTTTTTTCTATTGAAAATTTATTTCGAAAATGAAAATGAATTTCTTTGAGCGTTTTGTCGCATGCAATGATCAACTATTACAATAGCAGCCATTGATTCAACAATAGGAACTGCTCTAGGCAATACACATGGATCATGTCGTCCCCTCCCTACTAATTCAGTCTCTTCACCATTTACAGATACAGTTTTTTGTTTTTGTAATATAGTTGCAGTAGGTTTAAATGCCACCCTGAAATAAAGTTCCTCGCCATTGCTTATACCACCCTGAACTCCACCTGAACGATTAGATTGTGTCTGAATACCATCAGCCCCAATTTCAAATATATCATTATGCTCAGAACCCGTCATAGAAGTTCCAGAAAATCCACTTCCAACATCAAACCCCTTAGTAGCAGGTAATGATAACATTGCCTTTGCTAAATCAGCTTCCAATCGATCAAATACCGGTTCACCTAACCCAGTAGGTAAGTTTTTGATACGACATTTAATAACTCCACCTAAGGAGTCTCCCTTACTCTGTATTTCCTTAATTTTAGAAATCATTTTTGTAGCAGTCTTTTGATCAGGACAACGAATATCATTTCTATCAACATCATCAATAGTAGGAAATTTTTCCATAGATGGCATTATAATACTATGCACCTGTTCAACATAGGCAATAATTTCAATATCTAAAGCTAGTTTAAGTATCTTTTTTGCCACAGCACCAGCTGCAACTCGACCCGCAGTCTCTCTGGCTGAAGACCTACCACCACCCTCAACCATTCGTATACCATATTTCATCTGATATGTATAATCAGCATGTGAAGGACGATATTTTTCCTTCATTTCAGTATATGCTTCAGGTCTGGCATCTAAATTTGGAATTAACATGGCAATTGGTGTACCAAGGGTAAAACCTTCATTAACTCCAGATAGTATTTTTACAGTATCAGATTCTTTTCGCTGAGTAGTAATACTACTTTGACCAGGTTTTCTTCGATCTAATTCAATTTGGATATCAGATTCTGATATAGGTAACTTAGGTGGACAGCCATCAATCACGACTCCAATGCCGCCGTTGTGACTTTCCCCCCAGGTGGAAATAACAAAAAGTTGTCCAAATATATTACCCATTTAATATTTTTACTAAAATTCGTTAACGTTTTAAAAAATAATTCTAGTTACTGAACTAATTAAGCAGTAAATTTATAAAATAAATATTAAAATTCAATTCAATAGAAATAACTACACTATAAAAAGTTGACACAAGGGGTAAATGCCCTAGTTTTGTAAAGAATTATTGTATTTCATAATATAAACTATTTTAAATAAATCTACATAATTATTGGTAAATTGAAAATTGATATTGTAATACAATAAAAACAGTGTAAATTTAGTCGCAAAATTTAATTAAAAAATAACTCTACTTATCAACTCATGAGGTATCTGAAATATCTAATTATAACAATTATTTGTGGGGTATGTACCTCAAATACTGGTTTTAGCTTAGGTAATTCAAATAAAATAGACGTTAGAAATTCCGATTTCGAACTACAAACGTATACACACAAAGGTAGAACTCTACAATACATGCAGAAAGGAGACTTGGATAAACCTTTAGTTCTTCTAGTTCATGGAGCACCAGGTTCCTGGAAAGTTTTTGAGAGTTATTTACAAGACAAGCAATTACTTAAAAGATTTACCCTTATTTCAGTTAGCAGGCCTGGTTATGGTGAGTTTGATAGCGGAAATTACGAACAATCAATAAAACAACAAGCTAATTTTTTATCTCCTCTATTAGAAAAAAATCATTCGAATCATAGAACTATACTTGTGGGCCACTCATATGGAGGTCCAGTAGTCTCAAGAATGGCAATGGATTATCCTGATAAAATTGGTGGGTTAGTGTTAATTGCACCTGCTCTAGATCCAAGTAGCGAAAAAATGGAATGGTATCAACGAGCTGCAGGATTTTCTCCTTTAATGCTTATAACACCAAAATCAATTAGAATTGCACATAGAGAAATTAGACCTCTAAAAGAAGAACTTAATAAAATGTTGCCATACTGGAGCAAAATTAGAATCCCGGTAACTTTAATACATGGGGATAAAGACCAACTCGTTCCTGTTTCAAATGCAGAATTTGCAAGAAAAGTATTAGTTAATACCAATCCACGTATATTAAAACTTTCTCATGAATCCCATGCTATTCCATGGACAAGACCTAAAATTATTAGAGCAGCTATATTAGATATTCTTAATCAGCTAGAAAATTAGATTTTACACTTTAATATAAATCCTACCCTTATTGATTATTTTGCATAATTTCAATTTGCTGAATGAGAATTAAGTCGTATTGAATATACGGATTGAATTAATTAAATAGATTCACAAAATTAGCGTAGATTACAATCCATACTTCCACTTGATATTACTGGAACTATAGAAAAATTTTGAATCTCAAAATTACAACACGGCAAACTTCTATCTTAGAGGAAATTATAACTAGCCATTAATAGCAGATAATACATCCAGCATAAATTATTAGAAAATCTTATTCTCTTCTTTTGGATATTTAAAAAAGTTGTCGAATACACCTACACCAAAATCAAATTTATTAATTATAATATTTGATTCTAATTTTCCATTTACACGGTTAAGAACTTTTCCAGCGACAACAAACTTACCAACATTCTTAATATCACTAAACACACTTTCCTTGGTTATTATATTATCACCATACTTTTGTGACGAAATTGTGACTCTTTCATAAAAAGTATCTGTATCCAAATAGTAGATTACAGAAGATTTATCAGGTAAAACAGCTTTAATTTTATGACAATTTACTCCTGCTATTTTCTTAACACCCAAATATGTTAATTCAATTCCTCTTTCTTCATATTTATATAAATGACTGAAAATATAAGCATCTCTAATAAATTCAGCTTTATCAATTTCACTCATTAAAGAAGTCATATTTGTTTTCTCTAACGAATTAAATTTTTGTTCCCAGGCAATATTACCGTCATAGGACATAACTGAAAATAAATCATTATCATTATTCTTCAAAGACACTCGAATTTTGGATGGTTTCTTTTTGTATATTATAAAATCAAAAGATTGTTCGCCTATTTCCATAGACCCGGATGCCTGCATACTTTGAACTTCATCCATTGCTAAAAGCCCGCCCTGAGATTCGTAATATTTATCAAGTATTTCAGATAAACCAATATTATGATCAGCTTGCGTTTTTGTTTCAGTTAGAACAATTTTCTGGCCAGCCTCATTTTGCACACCTAGAAAATAAAAATAAATAACAGCAACGATACCAAGTATGAAAACCATGATCATTACGTACAAAAAATATACGTTAGTTTTCTTTTTTGTTTTTCTTCTAGATTCACTCATAATGATAATTCAGTATAAAAAGATTAAAATTATAAGAAATTTAATTTTACCTAATTAAGTAAATTAATTAAGTAATCAGTTGGTTTAAAGTTCTGATAAACGACAGTTACATCATCATTACGATACATTCTAACCTCTGGAACGTTGATCTCAGGTGTTTTAAAGGGTGCAAATAAAATATCATCATGGGTAGCATTAATCGCTTTAGCAAATTTATCTGGAGTTAGATGCCCACCTAAATGATCACTTCTACCGGTAGCTACATGAATTGTCCCAAATATTTTTTCATCCTGTATATCTCTACCTGAGACTGGTAAAACTTGAGTACCAAGACCTAATTCACCAATCTCTCCGGTGACTGGGTCTGATAACAACTTCTCATTATGATTATCTATTACTTCCTGATTTCCATTAACTAGAGTAGCATTTTTTATTCTACCGCCTTGGACATTCATTATGCCAATAGTGCCATCTTCATATTTCATTGGAAACTGACCCTCTGCACCTTCAGGCACATAGTACACTTCACCAGCAGGCAAATTTGCTATATCAGGAGTTTTACCACGACATAATCCGTGGCTTTTCTGCGCTTCCTGTTTATTACAAAAAACTTTAAAAGTATAATTATTATCACATACAGTGAAATCGATTTCAAACGCGTCTGCCTGGGTTAACCCCTTTCTAAGTTTTTCTGCATTCACGCTTACATCATTATAATCTACCGCCAATCCACTCGACAATATTACATCATTTAAACCATGTAAAGTCGCTCCGCGAAATCCAAATATTTTTGCAGATGCAGTGAGTGGTGCAGTTGCAGAGTTTGTTGAAATACAAAGAATAATGTCATAATTTGGATAAATGTCTTTCTCTAAACTCAACTGACTCCCCGATTTATCATAACATTCGTCAGGTAAATCCAAATTACTACCACCAGTAATTTTATATGCATAAATTGCCCCATCAGTATAATTGAGCTCATTGAGCACACCATCCTTTAATCCATTGTAAAATACTTCAACTGCTTTCCTCTGTATGGTTAGTGTTTCATCTTCCAAAAATCTAAAATCCGTAATATCTTCAGGGTCTTCTAAATCAATTAATATGCAAACACGCTCGTTTCCTTCACAACTAAACACTGTTTCTAACAGCCTTTTCAGATCAAACGGTGGAAAGTCTATTTTTGATGGATCTAAATTCATGATAAGATAAACTAAAAAAGTATTCTCCTGGATGTAAAGCATTACCGAAAAAAAATTCTAATATAGTTAGAAAACATCAAAAAATATTAAGGATAGCTCTCTTTAATAAAACTTAATATACGCATCTTTTCTTAAATGCTTTATCCAGTCACGCTGGGATTGTCTTGCCAGTTGACTAGCGATGATGTTCTCGATTGCATCTCTCACATCTTCTAACGACTGAATGCCTTCCTCAAATCGATCCTCCACATAGAGTATGAAAATCTGTAAATCAAGTTCTATAATACTACTGAATTTCCCAGGCTCAATTGAAAATGCAATTTCTGCAAGTTCCTCACGCAAATCAGATGGTTTTACCCAGCCCCAATCTCCTCCTTTTCTTCCAGAGCTGTCCTGGCTATATTTTTTTGCTAATTTAGAAAAATCAGCGCCATTATTTAATTTATATAATATACTATCAGCAGTTTGAAATATTGATTCTGGAGGTTCACCTTGATATAATTTCAACATTATTAGTCTAAGCCGAATCTTTTCTTCCTGATAGTAATGTATCTTATTTTCTTTATAAAAATTCTCTATTCTCTCTGGGCTAACTTCCGATTGTGAACGTTGAATTTGCCCCCTCATTATATTAACAATCACTCTTTCTTTTAAGTCGTTGCGAAATTCCCTATCTGTTTTACCCTGTAATTTGAGGTGCTCTAAAAATTTTCGCCTATTATTGTTAAATTGTTTAATAAGAATTTCATCATATTCATTATCAACATAACTTTCCGGAACCTTAAATTCTTTCTTATGAAACTCATTAATAATTAACGTTCTATCAATTAAACTATTTAATATATCCAAGTATAGATTTTCAATTTTCTTATCAAATTCTTCTTTGCTGCTTGATTCTGATTTAACCTGTCGAATCAATGGTGCCATCTCACGTCGTAACTGCTCAAACGTAATAATTTCATCTTCAACTGCTGCAGCAATTCCATTTTTGTACGGTGCTTCCCAAATATTGTAAACCGGTTGAGCGGATAAACTAATATTCAACAATACTAGAAGTGCTAATGATATGAATATGGACTTAACCATCAAAAATAATTTTTATTTATACTCATGCATACATTGTAACCTTAAAAATTCAATGATTTCTTTTAGCCTATTCAGAGGTTTTTTTTCAGTCAATCTTGGAAATCTCGTTCCATTTTTAATAAAATCGTCACTTTTCCCCGTGGCTTTCAGGCATTTTAGCCGACTTCCTTCTGTATAAAGCGACATTATTCCACAATTTTCAGCTAAACACCTAATTTCCGTAATCAGTATTACTGCCTCAACTTCAATTGGATAATTCCCAAATCTATCAACTAATTCAGCTTTAATATCATTTAATCTATCTAAATTATCAGCTAATGATAATTGTCTATAAAACTCAATACGCAATCTGATTTCCCCAATGTAGTCTGCAGGTATATATGCCTCAATTTTGTCTATGCGCTCAGATGACAACTCATCTTGTTTTAAAATTTCGTAATCATTATCAGGCAATGCTACGATATTTATTTTTTCCTGACCTACGACAATAAAATCGAGTCTAACATTTGCTCTTATAATTTTTGAGCTTTTTTCGCCTTTCAACCGACTTATGCTCTGCCTTAGAAGCTGACAATATAGATCAAACCCTATACCAGCAATATGTCCACTTTGCTCAGAACCCAATAAATTCCCGGATCCCCTTAACTCCAAGTCCCTCATCGCAATCCGAAAACCAGCTCCCAACTGATTAAATTGTTTAATCGATGAGAGTCTTTTTTGGGCATTTTCCTGCAATAGAGAATTTCTATGTAAAAGAAGTAGAGCTACCGCCTGTCGATTAAACCGACCGACTCTTCCTCTAAGTTGATAAAGTTGAGACAGACCAAATCGATCTGCACCTTCTATTATTATAGTATTACAATTTGGAATATCCAAACCTGATTCAATTATTGTGGTACAAACCAGAACATCAAATTTATTGGCAACAAAACCGGTCATTATTTTTTCGAGTTGATGCTCACCCATTTTCCCATGCCCAACCGCTATTTTTATATCAGGCAATTCGTCCTGTAAATTTTTTGCCACTGATTCAATTGAATCAACTCTATTATGCAGATAAAATACTTGTCCGCCACGCTGAATTTCAAAACTGATAGCATCCTTAACCAATTTCATATCATAACGTTTAACTAAAGTTTGAATGGGCAGACGATCAACCGGTGGTGTTTCAATCACACTCAAATCGCGTGCTCCCATCAGTGCAAAATAGAGAGTACGAGGAATAGGTGTAGCACTCATTGATAAAATATCAATGTTTGGCCAAAGCTGCTTTAATTTTTCTTTGTGCTTAACTCCAAAACGATGTTCTTCATCAATAATTAATAATCCTGGATTATTAAAAATTACATCCTTGCTCAATAATCTGTGAGTCCCAATTAAAATATCAATCTGTCCTAGTTTAGTTTGTTCGATAATTTGGCGTTGCTGCTTTGGAGTTCGAAAACGACTCAACATTTCAACTACTACCGGATATTTTGATATTCTTTCTCTAAAAGAATTGAAATGTTGTTGAGAGAGAACAGTTGTTGGTGCAATAACAATTACCTGTTTACCATCCATAACTGCCTTGAACGCTGCTCTCATCGCCACTTCAGTTTTACCAAATCCAACATCGCCACAAAGCAGACGATCCATAGGCCTAACCATTTCCATATCACTCTTTATATCACTCGAGGTAGTAAGTTGATCCTTAGTTTCCTGAAATGGAAATGCATTTTCAAAATCTTTTTGCCAATCGTTATCCTTGGCAAACGAATACCCCTCAACCAAACTCCGTTCAGCCTGAAGGTTTAACAACCTTGCTGCATAATCGAGAGTCGCGATTTCAGCATCCCTCTTAGAATTCTCCCAGCCGGATCCACCAACTTTTCCTAATTTGGGATGAACTTTACTGAGTCCAACATAACGAGAAAGTAAATGAGATTCTCTAAGGGGTAAATAAATCACAATTTCATTTTCAAATTCTAATGTAATCATTTCCTCACGCTTGCCCTTACCATCCATTAAAGTAATGCCACGGTAAATACAAATACCATGTAAAATATGGACAACATGATCACCTTCTACTAATTCTGAAAAATCAAGTAAGTGGTCAATCTGCGTATGGTTAGGTAATTTTCGTCGCCGGACACCAATCCCCTTTTGCCTTCGTCGAGAATAAATCTCATTACCTGTGACAACTACAATTCCTTTATCACTACATCTTTTAGTTAAATTTAATCGAAGTTCATCTGAGCTATCCGAATAGTTTATAGCAAATCCTTCGACAACGTCACCCTGAAAAATTAATATCTCGAGTCCTGACAATTCATCATTTAGCCTAATAAAATTTCTTAAACCGGCCTCTTCACTTTCATCCTGTAAAATAATTAATGCTTCAAACCCCTCATTTCGCCAGTTATTAATTTTTATAAGCAATTCATTGCGTAATATTTCTTCTGATTTTTGATACTCTATACCGAGTTGCTTATCATCAATATCAACTCTGAGATCACTCAAAGAATGAGACTGAATTTCTATTACTTTACTTTCAAAAGCAAATAACGAATCACTACATTGAAATTCTGAAATAAAAAACCAGGAATCTTTTTTCTCAATTCTATCGTTAAACAAATTTTGTAATGATATAGAAGCCGGGTTGATTCTCTCGGGAATAGTAAAAAGATCCAAATATTGTTTAATCAATTTATCAGGTTCAAAAAAGACCCAACTAACTTTATCATCAAAATAATGTAGAATATTTCCGGCAACTAATTCCGCATCACTGGTATTTAGGCCCGTTATTGAAATTTGTTTAATGCTTTCAACCGTACGTTGTGTTGTCGGATCGTAATACCTAATCGACTCTATTTCATTACCAAAAAAATCAAGGCGACATGGGGCCTTGGAATTTACCGGATAGACATCGACTAGCCCACCTCTAACTGCAAACTGGCCCGGAGTCTCGCAAACAACCTCATTCGAATAACCAAATTTTTCACTAAGGTGTTTGATAAGTTTTTTAAATGAATAATTTTGCCCAACTTTAAGGCTAATATCATTTTCAACTAATTTTTCCGGCAGTTGAACTTTTTGAAAAAAAGAATCGGGTGTGGTCAACACAACCATTTTACTTTTAGCTGATACACCCTTATTTTTAATGTTAGTAAGTCGATTTAAAGTAGTTAGTAAATCACACTCATTGTCTAAATACCCAGGATGACTAGTATCTTCCATAACTTGAGGGAGAATCATAATTTCTAGTACAGAAAATTTTGCCTTTGGGCTATTAGACGATTGCTTAATTAAATTATAATAACCAAGTTCCAGAATCCATTGCTCAATGGACTTCATGTCAGATAAAAAAACTACCGACACATCTCCACATTTATCATAAATAATTTGTTCGACAATTGCCGATGCAGATGAAGACACAACACCAACATATGCGGTAACGTTTTCCGTTTGATTTAATTCTACGACTCTCATTTAAAAAATAACTATTGCCTGAACTGTTCACAGTTTTCTGGATAAGAGTCAAAATATAGCGAGTACCATGTTCTATAAAATCGTTTTAATTTTGTGGCTACTCAGCATATCTGTAAATACAGGTATTATAAAAAAATTTGTGGGGTTCGAACTTGTTCGATGCGGTAGAGACAACTGTCTCTGGTCGTCTGTTGTGAATTTCACTACGTAAGCCTAATTTCTAATTCAATTTCCGTCACGTAATGTAGCGAAATTTTCAATGGCAGAACATTCTGTTTACTTAATTACAGTATTATTCGGAACAATGCCTTTTTTTAAGACAATTAGAATTCCATCTTTTTTGACTATAACTCCCTGATCAAATCCATCCGGTACATTTTCTGGATCAAGTACTACATTATTTCCAATCCGTGCATTCTTATCAATAATTGCATTTTTAATAACACAATTATCTCCTATACCGATATTGGGAATATCATCCACAGCATTATCAATTAAGTTGTCCTCTGATTCAAAATAATCCGCGCCCATCATAATAACTCTATCCATCTGTGTTCCTTTGCCTATTATACTGCGAATTCCAACAATACTTTGAGAAATCTTGGCAGCACTCACTTTGCAGCCGTCCGCAAAGATTGTATTTTCTGAATAACAATTGTTAATTCTTGAAGCTGGTAAATACCGAGCATGAGTAAAAATTAAATTTTTCTGCTGATAAAAATCAAACGGCGGATGCTTATCGGTTAATCTAATATTTGCATCAAAAAATGCACTGACAGTCCCAATATCTTCCCAATAGCCATCGAATATGTAACTGTAAATTTTTGCTTTATTAAGAAGTTCAGGAATTAATTCTTTTCCAAAATCCGTAGCTTTGGATCGGACAAGAGATTCATAAATAACATTTTTGTTAAAAACATAAATCCCCATTGAAGCTAAACAGTAGTTTTGAGAATCCGGATTATTTAAATTTTTCTTTAGATTATTACTTAGAGTTAAATTTTCGATTATTTTTGAATCTTGTGGCTTTTCTATAAAATCAGATACAGATAAATCATCATTCACTTTAAGTACCCCAAATTCTCCGACACAAGATGATGGTATGGCCTTAGCTGCAATAGTAATATCGGCATTAGTACTAAGATGTTGTTCAATAATTAATTTCAAATCCAAACTATACAATTGATCTCCGGATAAAATTAAAAACAAATCATTATCATCATCTGAGCTGAAATGCATCAAATTTTGTCGAACGGCATCACATGTCCCCTGATACCAATTTTCAGCGTCTTCAGTCTGTTCAGCAGATAAAATATCGACAAATCCACCACCAAATGGATCAAATTTATAAGATTCCTGGATATGCCTGTGCAAAGAAGCAGTATTAAACTGTGTGAGCACATAAATCCTATTGAGTCCTGAGTTTAAGCAGTTGCTTATCGGAATATCAACCAGTCTGTATTTACCGGCTAAGGGAACAGCTGGTTTACACCTGAGCTTGGTCAATGGGTGAAGTCTTTTTCCTCTCCCTCCTCCCATTATTACTGATAAAACTTTTGATTTTTTCATTTTTGTAAAATATCTATCTCTATAATTCTCATTTAATGAGGCACATTGCGATGACTACTAAACAGTCAATTATTTAAAATTTTCAACAGTAGTAAATAAGATATTTAAATTTTTTGGAGAAATATCTGCTCAGTAATTATGTTATAAGATCAATTTAATAATACAAAGCGTAAAAATTGTTAATAACTTCGTATTCCTAAATAATAAATTTTTCTTAAGAATCGCACATTAAATTAGTTTTTTCAAAATTATTAATAAAATTCAACACATACACTAATATCAAAACACTGTAATATTTAATTTATTTTTTATGTCGATCTATACTACTTCTAACAAAAAGACCTATTTTATTTTAATATCTATTATATTTCTGTTGCCTAACATAATTTTTGCTAGTGATACGCCATCATTAGATACTGGAAACACAGCTTGGATGATCACGTCAACAGCTTTGGTTTTATTTATGACACTTCCTGGATTGGCACTGTTTTATGGAGGCCTTGTTAGAACAAAAAATATCCTTTCTATTTTGATGCAAAGTTTTGCCATAGCTTCAATGATAACACTGATATGGGTAGTTTGTGGTTATAGCATCGCATTTGATACTACTGGAATGGAATCAGGTGTCACAAATCTAAATTCATTTATCGGTGGTTTTGGAATTGCATTCTTGAAAGGAGTGGGAATCGATAGTTTGTCTGGATCAATACCCGAAACCGTTTTTATAACTTTTCAAATGACATTTGCTATTATAACACCTGCTTTGATTACAGGTGCTTTCGCAGAAAGAATGAAATTTAGCTCAATGTTAATTTTTATGGGCATCTGGTCGATCGTTGTATACTCTCCACTTTGTCATATGGCCTGGAGCGGTGGTGGTTCTTATTTTGGAAATATTTTGGGTGCACTTGATTTTGCCGGTGGCACAGTTGTGCATATCAATGCTGGAATTGCCGCACTCGTGGCCGCAATAGTATTAGGTCCAAGAAAAGGATTTCCCAAATATCCCATGCCTCCACACAGTTTGACACTAACTGTAATTGGAGCCGCTATGTTGTGGGTAGGCTGGTTTGGATTTAATGCAGGTAGTGCGCTTGCTGCAGATGGTGCGGCCGGCATGGCAATGTTGGTTACGCAAATTGCCAGTGCTTCTGCTGCTTTAGCATGGATGTTCATTGAATGGTTTAAACACGGCAAACCAAGTGTTCTGGGAACTGTTACAGGTGCTGTCGCTGGTCTCGTTGCCATAACGCCGGCATCAGGATTTGTTGGACCGATGGGGGCAATAATATTAGGATTAGTATCAGGAGTCGCATGCTTTTTTACCGCAACAACAATAAAACGAAAATTTCGTTATGATGACTCACTTGATGTATTTGGAGTCCACGGTGTTGGAGGAATTATTGGTGCAATACTTACAGGAGTATTTGCATCAGAAACATTTGGCGGGATGGGACTAGCAGAAGGAGTTACAATAAGTAAACAAGTAATTGCTCAAACACTTAGTGTCCTTATTACAATAGCTTATAGTGGTGTTGGTACTTATATTATTTTAAAGATTCTTGATAAAACTATCGGTTTACGCGTAACTAATGAAGAGGAAATTACCGGTTTGGATATTTCATTGCACGATGAAAATGGATATAATTATTAAATTAAAATAGTAAATTTAATATCCGATTTTTGTCTTTATAGTTCTTGAGATCATCGACAGATTATAATAAACTTAAATTAAATCCACTTAAAACTCCCAACGTTTTTCAGTTTCATTCCAACGTTGTAGTGTATCTTTAGGGACAAAATCATATTTACCGGTTCTCAAATTGTAAGCCCTGATAGTCTCTTTGAAATATTCTGATGCTCTTGAGCTTTGATCTTCTAAATTTCTTTTCTTAATATTTCCAATATATTTATCTAACGTTTTAGTCTCACCCGTAATAACTGAACCCAAAGGTGATTCTTTAATAGCTGTGTTATTACTGTTACATCCAACCAAACCAATTAGTAAAAAAATATTTACTCCAGTTAATAATGATAATCTCATATTAAAATAAAATATATTAATCAATTTAACATCATTCTCATATTTTTTTCAATTTTATAATGTCAGTTATTATAATATTAATCTGCTGATCTAAAAACAATTTTATTGTTCAACACTAGTAAATAAATTGAGGGGACTACCTGATTACAGAAGATGAGTATTGAAAACCAAAAAAATGAGTTAACATTAGAACAATAAAATAACCCAACTGATCCTATCCACCAAACTCCCGCACAATATTTAAATATCAACCTTTGATCAACAGCACTGTAACAAAAATACCCAAGACCAATAATTATTGAAAAAAATGCAGGTAATAAAAATATTGAAAATGCGTTTAACCCCGTACCTACTATGCCAACAATTGTAATAGCTACCGCACATCCCGCCCAAATTTTTGCCACATACCTCCCAACTAAAGGCTGAGTCATAAAGCCCTTAACTATTGATTCAAAGTAGACCCAAGTTGCAATAAATCCAAAAATTAATGTAGGCAACCAAACATAAATTGAATTTATCGGCATCGAATAATAATTGATAGCCCATTCTGCCATAATACATTTTACTAAGATTAATCCCCAAAACATAAATAAAATTAGTCGTTGAGGTGTCACTTTTTTCTCATACTCCAACGCCATTTTGACTTCAGTCATTTCCGGCTTATCCAATACCTGATACATATTAAATCCTAATCATAATCGTAATCTAATTTCTAATTTCAATTCACAATTCACAATTCACAATTCTCCATATCAATCTAAGCCCAAAACCTTTCTACCAACATCAGAAATCATATGGGGCGTCCATTGAGGATCCCAAACTATTTGTACATCAGCATCGGCAATTTCCGGTATAGACAATATTTTTGTTTTTGCATCTGCAGCAATAGTCGGCCCCATCCCACATCCTTGTGCAGTCAATGTCATTTTAACTTTCACATCATGTTTGCCATCATCTCGCGGTTCTATTTGCAAATCATAAATCAATCCTAAATCAACGATGTTAACCGGAATTTCCGGATCAAAACAATTTTTCAAAGCTTCCCAAATATCTTCAACTCCAAATTCTCTGCCAGATCTAATCTCATGGTTATTTTGAAAGTCAGATAAACTTTCTATTTCTACATCAAGTGCTCCGAGATTTTCACTGCTGATTTGATAAAGTCCCCCATCTTTTCTAACAGTAACAGTTCCACCCAGAGCCTGAGTAATAAAAACAATTGAACCGACTTCTAATGTAACTTTATCGCCTGCCGGAATTAATGTAGCAGGGCAATCAGTATTTAAAATTATTTCATCATTAACATTCATAATAGTTTAAAATTATTTTGCAGACCAAATTTTCAGTGACGAAAGTAGAAAGTATTCGAGTGCCGTATCTTCTTTCAAATTAACTTCTAATAGTCCAACTATAGATTCCAGCACTGAAATTGAGTTAATAATTTTTTGATTCGTTTTATCTGATCCTTCCAGATTTATCAGTGACTCCTGACTTGTTTGTATTTCAATCTCACAGAATATTTGCTGTCTAATACTTTTGAAAACACCTACTTCTAACGCATCTACAATATCACTGGAAATATCCGGCGAAATTTGTTTTTTCTGATCATTCCAGGCTGCACTCGAAAGTTTTTTTAATATTATCTGAAACTGATATATTAACCCATAAAGATTGAGAACAAGCTTGCTTCTATTTTTCACATTTTTCTCGTGATTTAATAAACAAACCAGCCACTCATTGTAACTATTCAACCAATTACTCCAGTCTTCATCATCGATTCTATTATCTACAGATGGGAGCCTAAAATTAATACAACGACTCCTAATGGTCGGCAGAAGATCATATAGCCTGGTAGTAAATAACAAAATTGTGCTATCGACTGGTGGTTCTTCTAACGTTTTCAAAAACGCATTTGCAGATTCCTGATTCATACGATCAGCTTCATGGATTATTGCCACTTTGGCACCACCCTGATGAGAAGTAAACTGTATTTGACGGATCATTTCCCTGACGCTCTTTACACTGATTCGACGCATCTTATTTGAAGGACGCACAACAAATAGATCCGGATGAAAGAAAGTCTGATCACTATTCAGATTATTCTTGTTTACCTTGAGCAAATTAGATGCAAGCGCTAAACTAACCTCTTCAAGCACCTTTATATTATCACAATGAAATAAAATTGCGTGAGGTAAACGGTTTTTAGACAGTGAATTATCTAACGCTTTGATCGATGCACTCGACGCCAGTGGCTCAGTCAATAAGTCTGCAAAGCTCATTCCAAATATCTTCAGCTACCTCTTGACGCTCCTTGGTTCCATCTGCAATGATAAATCGATCCGGTATTGCTTTTGCCAGCATGAGATAACCCTCTCGCACTTTACGATAAAATTCAATATTCTCCTCTTCCATACGATCCGGTAAATCAGAAGCTCTATGCTTTATTCGCTCCATACCTATCTCCGCAGGTGTATCAACTACAATCGTATAATCAGGCATTAAATCACCCACTGCAAAAGTATTAATTATATGTACTGGTTCTGCAGCGATCTTTCGCCCCACACCTTGATAAACTGTAGTCGAATCTAAAAATCGATCACAGAGAATTATTTTTCCTTCATCGAGTGAGGGTAAAATCACTTCTCGAACCAACTGGGCACGACTTGCGGCAAATAGTAATAATTCTGTTTCAGAAAACATACGGTCATCACCATAAGCATGCAGTAACATATGACGAATATCTTCACCAATTTGAGTACCACCCGGCTCACGCGTCACAACAACTTCAAAACCCTCGTCTTCAAATGAAGTTGCTAATCGACTGATCTGGGTAGTTTTACCACTCCCCTCAGAACCTTCGAACGTTATCAATAAACCATTTTCATTATTTTTTGGATCAGGCATAAATTTATCTCCAGTTTTTTATAAAATTTTCAATTTCACCAATTGTAGGACTTTTTGCATTTTTTACATAGTATCCTGAAAATGTAGCAGCTAATGTCAAACAAGATATTGGGCTAAGCCCTAATGTCTGTGCTGTAACAAATCCGGCATTAAAATGATCCCCTGCACCAGTAGATATCAGCGGAGATTCTTCATAAGGACCTAAAACTGACCAGACATCATCCTTTGTCGAACACGTAGCTAATTTGACAGAATGGATAACCACATGTGATATGTCAAGTTCTTGACGTATTCGATGTGCAATTTTCTTCATGCCGTCGACATCAGGCTCAATTTGTTTATTTCCTAAAACTAAATCTACCTGCTGTGCTTCCTTCAGATTTAACCCCAAAGTGACACTTCCATGAGAACGAAATTTTGCAATCGTTTTGAGTGCCGACTCTAATTCTTCAGCAGTTCTCTTTTCCGGATCAGCTAAATCAAAAAAGAAGATCCTGTTGTCTCGAGGCCCTAAATTGGGTAAAGCTTTTTCCAATAAATCAGTAAATATTTGCGTCATTTTTGGAATCATCGTCCAATTCACCATTGCAAAAATATCTGCTCTTGAAATCAGATCATAGAATGGCCCTTCTTCCATAACGTCTATAATCTTTTGGTAAGTTATTTGATCCAAACTGGCCATCTCTCCAAATAATATTTTACCGTCAGAAAACTCTACAGCGTTAGTTAATCCAGGTTCACAAATTGACACTGCATTGGTTTTTTTTGCAAACTCATCAAACAGCGAATGGATCTTGGGCATACCTAGTGCTCCAATATAATTTACCTTTAAACCGGCGGAAAGCAATGAATTCGCCATAATCGGCCCGTTGCCACCGAGCTTTTCAGTAGTGGGAAATAATTCGATATTTGTGCTTTTACCTGCAGCATCAGATATTCTTTTGCCAAATTCATTGATTGTCTGAATAGGCTCAAAATCATTTCCGACTCCAAAACGTTTGTCAACCGGTGTCAAAATTTTATCGATAAAACCGTCAAATCCGACAAGAGCTGATCGTTTTGACAGCTCGCTTGATTTATTTGCTAATTCTTTGAGTGTGTTTTCTTTATGATTCATCGTATTGCTATATTACTACTCAATCTTTTTAGAGAATAATATCAATTCAAAATTATAACCATAAACGTCCTTTCCGTCATGAAGGTATTTACTAAATAATTTATTATCTGAGCTCTGCTGTAATAATAGCTCCTTCACTCTATAAAATTGCTTTTCATCAACAAAATATGGTTGATAATGAGTGATACGGTTATCACTGAAGATTGGGTATAGACGGAGTTTTAAAATAAAGTTACCATTCTTTTGAGACACATCTAGTTTAGCAATCAAACTAAATGGATCTATCTTCTTTTTTTTATATCGCCCAGGTGCATTGAAAACAAAATTACCGAGATTATAGATAATCCATCGCCCATTGTATTGCTCAATCTCCTGCATGACATGAGCACCATGACCAATCACAATATCAGCTCCTGCATCAATCAAGGCATGCGCAAGGGCAGTTTGCTCTTTAGTCTTCCATGCATAGTTTTTTCCAAAATGAGGATACGCCACAACAATCGCTTTGGGATTAGAAAGGCGAATTTCCTTTAACTGTACAGTAGCACGATCAATTGTCCAGGCATTCGTGCCAGCTTTATTTTTACCTGAATAAAAATAATATTCTTTTTCATATTTTTTTCGATATTCGAAACCCGCAGCAATCACTAGTTGTAGTGGTTGTTGGTTGAGTAAATAATTGAATTTCAGAGGTTGAGCTGCAGATTCTTCATCAACACCAGCACCTAGACACTGTATATTAAATTTCTTCAACGACTGGAATGTTTGCTCAAGACCTTCAACCCCAAAATCTAATGAATGATTATTGGCTAAAGAAACTATCCTAATATTATTATCATACAGTGCTTTGGGGGTTTTTGTTAAATCGCTCCAGTGAAGATAATCCTTTTTACCTTTTAATGGAGATATGGCCAGATCAGTTACAGGAGTTTCAAGATTTGCAATTACAAATTCGGCCTGTTCCAAAAAGGCGGTAAATTTTTTCAGACTGTATTGATATCCTTTAGCAGTTAGAATATTTTCACCCCCATACTTTTCAATCTGCTCCTGATAGTTTTCTCCAAAACTTGTATCTCCCAAAAATATAAAACTAACTTTTCCATCAGGTATATTCATAACTTGCGCTGCATCAATAGTATTAAAATTTAATACAAACAACGCTATGAACAATATATATATATCAATAGTTAGCATGCAAAGAAACTATAGTTGGGACTTCTTCATTCAAGAAAAATCAATTTCCCAACTGCGTCTTTATTTCCTCTCTTATCTGTTCAACATCGTAATGCTCATTTAATGCAACCTTCAGCGACTGAAGACCAACAGCAACAATAATTCCGGTAAAAAGCACACCGACCAACGCTATAATTATTGATGCAATTTTGGATCTGCGATGCAAAGGACGAAAGTCACCATAACCGACAGTTGTCGCAGTGATAAATGCATAATATAATGAATCTAAAATTGACCACTTTTCAATTCGACCCACAAACTGGCCAATCAGTGTAATTGTAATCATCAGAAAAATGAGTATTGGGCTTACCAGAAAAATTGTCGTGATGAATACCTTTAGAAATGTCAGTGTAAATTCCATTATTTATTATCACCAATACTTCGATAAAAATTGTAAACTCAATTCAAAATCTTCAGTGCAAAGTAAGGGACAATATTTAGAACTATAATTGCAATCTTGTACTGAGCTAAATATTGAAAATAAGCTCGAGACAAATCATTCTCCTGCAAATTAAACATTTTGGCATGAATGCGAGATATTGAATCTCGTAATAAAATTACAGATATTGAAGAAAGCATCAATAATCCTATATTTATTACTGCACACCATCCAAAAAATTTTGTTAATATTTCGATTGTAATCATATAGCAATAATACAACAAGAGTCGTTAAAAACAACTATTCTTCCAAAATATAATAATAACGATCTCCAGCAAGTTTCCTGTAATATCCTGTACTAAGATTTCCGTCATCAAATTCTGCATCTATTTCTTCAAGCTGAGAATCGGGAATAATAAATTGGTGAACGCCAAATGCCTGGGTAATACCAAACGAGTTTAACTCCATATCCCAAACACCCCCGATTGGTGTGACACTTGTCCATTTTTTAGCACTGATATATTCAGCCCAACCAGATGGCACTGCCCCGCTGCCGGAATCCTCAAGATACTCTCCAGTTTCTAAAATGTATTGATTAGCTGCAGTAGCGAAAACACGAATATCATTTATAAAACGAGAATTCATAGAACTTTTGCGCATTTTGTGATACGAAGGATATGCAAGTGATAAGAGCAATCCAATAATGACAACTACAACCATTATTTCAACGAGCGTCTGGACTTAGCTACCACTCCAGTATCGTTCAATTGTTAAGTCAATGTTCATCTCCTCTTCATCGTTCAAATTTCCGGCGGTGTAATGTGGTTAGCTTCAGTCGCTTTGTTCGGCATTCCCTTTCTACGGTCGACGAGCTTGATACTAGAATGACTCTCCATCTTCTGTAACTCGATTACCATGGAATGTATATCATAGTCGTGTTTTCTCGCAAACTCATCTCTGCTGCGCCATACTTCTTCTAATATTTCATTCTTCATAATATCTCATCTCCAACATTTCAAAAG
>JAJFLR010000123.1 GCA_021772565.1 Opitutales bacterium
TTAAGATTGTAGATTGTCATTGCGAGGAATGTAATGACGAAGCAATCCACCTGTCTTGCCATAGCACTGTATCCAGTTGAACTGGTTTTAGCAGAATGAAACAAATGTAGGGCTTCAGCTTGCTGAATGCCTTGTAAAAAGACTTGGGATGGAAAGAGAAAGGCACTTCGCAAGCGAAGGCCCTACAATTTCTTGATCTTTATTAATCGTAATTGGACGAAATTAATTCTTGTCACAGAAGAGTCAAAGGCGACGGCAGATCTACGGCTAAAAATAAGGTTAAATCTACTAAAACCACTCACTATTCAATATTCCACCGACTACAACCAGCATTTTGTCATTTGTACCAAAAAAAATTGACAATTTGAACCTAAATTAACTTTAGATTTCAGCGATTTTACACCGACCAGTTTCGAACCATGGCAATTGATAGCTGGCGATGTAGACACTAGCAATTTCGCAACAATAAATATGCCACCCAACTGGCAGTTGAGTAGTTCAGGAGTATTTTCACCTATTCCGGAACCTGAAACATATGCGATGTTTATATTGGGATTGGCTATGATAATTCTGGCGTGGGCTAGGAAGAAGTTTTAGGATTAGGTAGTAGTTTGTAGGTAGTAGTCTTTAATGGGTTACGATTATGATTAGGATTGAAGGAATTCCAATCGTTGTCAGCTATGTCAAGCAGTAGCTTACAGCGGAGGCTGACGAAGGGGTTGTCGTTGTTGCAATCGACTAGTTCAATATTCGAGCTAGCAGATTCGCAATGACAACCATTTTGTTATCACATGCAATGAAATGAGCCGACTCTGTCATAGTAGCCTATGGCTACGACGGCTGAACGTGGTGATCCATGATTATTTTTTTCTAAATGAAAGTATTTATAGCAAACGCTCTATAAATTTATTAAGGCAATTTTAACTCTTTACAAAATTTAATGAAGGGTAAAACACGTACGGCTGTTTCTTCGTTACCATAGTCTAATTTACCAAGATGAACTTGATAGAAACACGGAATATCTGTTCTCTCTCTAAAATACAGACAATTTGCAGATGTTTTTTTCTCACCGGTTTTACACTCAACTGCAAATTCAGGTTTTCGATTTTTTAAGACAACAAAATCGACTTCACGCTTATCTGTATCACGGATAAACCTGAGCTCCATCTCTTCTCCTTCCGTATCCTCAATATAACAGCAGTACTTAAGCAATTGGCATGCTACCATATTTTCAAAACGAATACCCGGATCAGCTACTCTGGACCAATCCCAGAAGTAAAGTTTGTTTTCCTTTTTCACAGCCCGAATTTTTTTATGTCCATATGGCGGTATGCGAAAAGTAACGTACAGATTTTCCAGAATACACAACCAGTTATTTATTGTTTCATGTGCTACACCCAGTAATTTACTAAATGAGTTAACCGATAATGGCGAACCGACACAGTCCGGCAAATGATGTAAGAGCAGTTCGATTCTCGATACTTCCCTTACTTTTTCCAAATCTCTTAAATCTTCGTAGAGTATTCTCGCAGAACATTCTCGTAACCACCTTCGATGAAATCTCTCCTTCCCTTGAAACAACGGTTCAGGAAAACCGCCAAATTTCAACAACTGATTTAGATGAGAAGAATCAGGATTTCTACTCATTTCCATCAATGAAAACGGAAACAAACGATAATAATGATAACGGCCTTGAAGAGAATCTCCACCCTTACGGTAGTAGTCGAGACGAGCAGAACCGGTAACCAGAAAAGACATTCGCGATTTATTTTTGTCGTAATGACCTTTTATCAGATTTCTCCAATTCGCAAACTTATGTATCTCATCAAAAATTACCAAAGGCTGCTTCGACGGTAGTTGTCCACGTATAATTCGATCTCTGTCATGCAGAACATCCCAATTCAGATACGCCGGATGAGACTCTCTTGCCTGCTTACCCTTTATACATTGTAATGCCAGCGTAGTTTTACCGACCTGTCGCGGCCCGCCTATAAAAACCATTTTCTCTTTCAAGTCCTCTTTAACAGAATTTAGCAGGTAGCGTTTGGTGAAAGTTTTCATATGAGTATTTTAGATTATACCTTAAATTACTCGTGAGTATATTAGAGTCAACCTTAAATTACCAATCAACTGGATTTAGGCTATTTTCAGAGTTTCTGATTATTTTGAGCCCAACATTTATTAACTCGCGCAGAGCTGCAGAGTTTTTTATTTTCAATTTTTATCAGGCATGTATTCTCGAATCCTTGATTTTTCAATAATCCACAATTTGCCCAATATAGATTCTTTACCTAAATGAGATGATAATAATTTGATAGCTGATTTCATATCTTCTGGCGTAAAACTTTTCGGTAATCGAACGACCGCTATCCCTGAATATTGGTTGGGCGGGAATACAAGTGGGTTGGAAAAGTCAAGATCGAGAGTAACGATGCAACGTTCTTCTTGATGACAAATTTTAATTAATTGATGGTCGCTGGTACCAACTAGTTTCTATTCATAGACAGTGGCTGTGTCGTGCCCTGCCTTGACAAAGAGCAAACGACAAAACTCACCCAAATTTTCATCTAATTTAACTTGCATGCAAAAAATTAAACTTCAACAAAACGCTCCCGAGACATTTCTGCACCATAAGCGATACAAGCGTATATATCAGCATTCTCCAATCCCGGATAATTTTCGAGAATATCCTCAGTTGTCCAGCCACTTGCTAGAAAATCCAGTATGAGAGAAACCCATATTCTGTGACCACTAATACACGGTTTGCCAAAACAAATAAATGATAGTACCGTAGATTTGGCGGATGGAAAATTTTTAACTTTTAAAACTGATGATAATACGGTGACAGTCACCGGTACAGATTCAGAATTAAGTGTGCAATATTCCACTTCAGCAGCCGGTATACAGGTTAATTCAAGTACATCTAATAATAAGCTGGAAGCCTTGGATGGAGCGTTCATAGTGACTGGCAGATTTATTCTTGGCAGCAATAGTTCTACAGTGTTTGATATCGATGGCACCGGCTCAGAATTTCAAACAAGAAATGCAGTCAGTATGAGTTCAGGTGCAACGCTAAATGTGACAATTGGCAATGGCGGTCTCTGGGACGCGAAAAATTTCACTGATACCGATGGAACAATGACTGTCAATATAAACGACGGCGGCACACTTTCGGCCAGAGATAATATTGATGTCAGCAATATTGATAATTTCAATTTTAATTCAGGTGGAACTTTACTCGTTAAATCTACTAAAGTTCTTTCCGGCCTCAGCAGTGTAGAATCGCTGCGTACGGTTGATCTCTCCACCGGCAGTTCATTTGGCACATCGACAACGCTCAATGGCGGCACTGTATTAACTGCGGCATTTGATATGACTAACCTTACATTCACTTCCGGAACATTATCTGCCAGTGGCTCATTAACTAATCTGCCCACCTTAACCAGTGGTAGAATAGTCGATATCTCCGGCGGTGGCTCTTTTGGTGACGCAACAACTCTAAATGGCGGCACTGTACAAACAGCAGCCTTTGACAATACTAATTTGACATTTACCTCCGGGACTTTGGAAGCCAGTGGTGCCTTAACCAATCAAAACACCTTGGCATCTGGACAGAACGTTGTGCTCGATGGCGGCACCTGGTCTCCGACAGGTAATATCGACGGTGGCAATACAACTATTCAGAATAGCGGTTCGGTATCTGTCGGCACTGATTTTAACGGCACCAATTTAACTTTCACCAATGGTTCACTTACAGTGAATGGGGACGTTAGTAACCTGCCTACTATTAGTAGTGGGTTAACAACGAATTTGTCCGGCGGCGGTTCTTTACTCGATTCGACTACCCTTGATGGCGGCACACTCAACGGTAGCGATTTTGACTTAAATGGAAATTTAACATTTACTTCAGGAACACTGAATGTAACGGGTACATTACAAAATTTAACTAGTCTATCTACAGGTAGCACAGTTAATATGGATGGTGCGTCAGCAGCTTTGCTTTTTACAGAGAATTTCAATATATCCGGTGGCACATTGAATATCGATAACGGCGCTAAGGTAACGGTCGGTGCCGGATCGGTTATTTTTGCGGCATCAGGTGGCAATATTGAATTGGGTGGAGGTACTCTGAATATCGCTTCGGTGACTGATACACTTGTGCTTAACAGCAATGCCAGTATAACAGGTTACGGCAATGTATTTGGCCCGGTCAATCTCGGCACAAGCGGCGATGCCGGTACTATTGATGGTGATGCAGCCAATAATGGATTGAAGATATTTGGTGATGTCAGTGGTAACGGCACACTGGCAGATACAACAGTATTTGGCAATTTATCTATCGGCAATAGTCCCGGTAATATTGAATTGCAAAATGTAACATTAGGCGGCAGCACAGTTGTCAATATGGGAATCGAGGGCACATCCTCAGGACAATATGATACTTTAGTCGTCGATGGAAATACGTTAGTTGCCAGTGCTACATTGACAGTTGCTTTTAGTAGTTATACTCCGGATAACGCAGATACCTGGCAACTAATCACAGGTGGGGTAAACGTTAGAAGTTTTGGCACAATAAATTTACCAACCGGTTGGCAGTTGAGTAGTGGCGGATTCTTTTCAGCAATCCCCGAGCCGGAAACGTATGCATTATTTTTGGGGTTAGGTATGTTGATTTTGGCGATTTTTCGGAAGAAAAATTAAATTTAATCTTGGCGTTCTTAGCGTCTTTGCGAGAGTATTAATTTATCACGCCCGCTTCGCTCAAGACGCAAAGAACGCCAAGATATTAAATTATTTTTTGATTTTTAGCTGCAATTGGAATACAGATCAAGTCGAGCAAGACTTCGGCGTGAGCTCAGTCGAACGCTCGAGCCCTACATTGGAGGTTTTTTGGTAGGCTACAATAAACGAAAACATTTATGGCAATCGCTATACATGAACAGTGGTGGATTTTTACAAATTTGCATTATCAAAAATATTATTGTTATTACCACAGAATAATGTTTGATTAAGGTCTGTAATCTATAAGATGATATAACGATGATTGACTATAAGGATTATATAACAATTGAGCCGGGTAAGCGGTCAGGCAAACCTTGTATTAGAAGGTTGAGAGTAACGGTTTACGATATTCTTAACATGCTTGCTGATGGAATGACTTATCAGGAAATTATCGATGATTTCCCAAAGATTACAAATGATGATATTTTGGCTTGTTTAGCTTTTGCGGCTGATCGTGAACACAAAGCCGTAATATTGAGTGCATGAAATTGATCTTAGACAACAACTTGTCTCACAATCTTATTAGCAGGCTCAAAGACCTTTTCCCAGACTCTACCCATGTGATGATTGAGGGATTAGATGAGGCCGATGATTTAAAAATATGGAATTTTGCGAAAGAGAACGGCTTTACAATAATAACAAAAGACTCAGATTATAGTGACTTAAGTATTTTAAAAGGATTTCCTCCAAAAGTAATTTGGTTACGAATTGGAAACTGCAAAGTTCATGATCTTGCAAGTATTATCAGTGATAACGTTACGCTCTTGAATAATTTCGATAATGATTCAACAATTGGAATCATTGAGATTGACTGAAACATTTAGCAAAATTAAACCTAACATAAAAAGTTCTGTAAAACAGCTACTGTTAATAATCAGTATTAACATCGTTATTGCGTTAGAAACTTCAGCTGAATTTGGTGTCGAAAATGAAGAGCCGGTTCACAGTTCGGATAAGAGGGTTTCAATATCAAAAATTCTCGATCACTATTTTACAGCAAAAGGGGGGTTTGGTAAAATGCTCGAGGTAACATCAATTGTTTCCAAAAACACTCTCACAATTGATGGCAAAAAAAACTTTGTTCGTATTGTAAAAAAAAGACCGAACAAATATAAAATTTCATATCAAGTTGAAGAGGGGGAGAATTTATTTGTTTATTGTTACAATGGCAATACCGGCTGGCGGACAATCGGTAATTCTAAATCCAATGTTGAACTGTTAAATGATGGTGAGACACAAAATTTAATCGAACTGACAGATTTCTATTCTTACCTTTTTAACTATATGGAAAAGGGCGTTCAGTTGAGGTTCATTGGGATGTCACGCGTTAACGGAATAGATACTTACAAAATTAAAGCTATTATAAATAAAAACAAAACAATATATTATTATATCGATGAAGAAAATTATGATCTACGTATTGCACTTACCAGAGAAGTAAAGGCTAATGAAATAGCCATAACAAAAAAAATATTTGGCGATTATAAACGAGTAGATGGAATTTTAATGGCTCATAAAATTGTTAGCTACAAACGTGATGTTTATAAGCAAACACTGATTGTTAATGAGTATAAATTTAACTCCGGTATTTTGGATTATTATTTTGATATGCCTAGATGATGGCGAATTTGCGTGATAAGATTTTTATGATCACGCCCATGCTCAAGACGCCAAGCTCGCAAAGTTTTTTTTAATTTAAAAAATCAATCATTTCGATTATATGGGTTAATAAGGTAGGGACGACTGTCCTCAGTCGTCCGTCTCGGTGATAGGGTTGCTTCAAAGACACGGACGGCTAGGGACAGCCGTCCCTACCATTGTTTAATATTAAATAATCCGTGTTTAACTTGTCTTGTCATAGCCGTTGGCGACGGCTGATCCGTTACAAAACATCCTGTTAATCCTGTCCAATACTAATACACTCACACCCAAACTTCTATTTTCTCTCGATCAATATATTTTGTTAGTTTATTCAAAACGAATTCTGTCACTTCAAATCGCTCATCTTTACCATAAGTATAATTCTTGGATTCTCTTTCATAGTTATAATGAATAATTGGTGAACTTGGTCGCTGTTTTTTGATTTTTTTATAATACTCACTGTTCATCCGAAATACTCCAATGCTCACATCTCTAATTTTATCTGCCGGTAAGGTTTCAAAAATTTGTTCAATGCATTCAGTATAATGATTTTTCCAGTTTTCGATTTTTAGAATTGGATCAATACATATCCGCACCGACCAGCCGTCAGAAATTGCTTTTTTTGCTGATGCGAGTCTTTGTTTCAATGATGGCGTTGCGTGTTCGAAATTTTTAACTACAGTTTCTGGTGAAAGCGACCAGGCTAAAATTACATTTTCATTAGGTGTTAATTTTTCAATTGCTGAATAATTTGCACTCTTTGTCCGTATCTCAATGGTGAAATCTTTTTCTTTACTTACAAATTCTATCCACTGAGCGCAGTAGGGGAGAATGTTTTCAAACGCCAGTAGATCAGTGTCGTATGAAATCGCTAAATATAACGGCTTACTTTTATCTCTTCTTGATTTGGTAGTTTCTAGTGCAGCTTCAAAAAATTTATCGGTATTAACAAAGTATACAATATTTGCTGACGGAAACATACCCTGCAGATAGCAGTATTCACAATTGTAGAGACAATTCAAAATAAGTGAATTGTAGTAAAAGTTTACATTGCCAAAATTTTGTGCGTTTGTGCTCCCCGTATAAATAAAATCATCTTTTTTTTCTGCGATGATAATTTTCTTCGATTGCTTTTGCATCTGAAAATTTTGCTTCGGACGCGCGAAGACCTCCTTATAACTATCAATCATTATCAGTGTTGCCTTGGGATATCGCTCTAAAAGAATTTTTGTCAGCGTATAATTTCTGGCATTCTTTTCTAAATAAATGTGCGAAAAATTATTTTGCCAGTAACTCATTTTTTATTTCAGAAAATATGTTATTTCGCTCAAATTTTGTTTTAACCGGCTTTTGCAAAAAAGTATCTAACTCTTTCAAACTCTTTTTGCCGTGTATGAAATTTATATTAAGCCAGTCGTCTAATTGTATTTTTTGAGTAACCGTCAATTTGAGGTGCTCTTTTATTTTATTTATTATGTTGTTTTCATCATCGCTAAATTTACATTTCTCCACCGTTACTAAATTTTGAGTCGATGAAATAAAATTTTCAATTGCATCAATTTTTTGCGATATAAGTAAGGCTGTTTTTTCTTTGTCCAAATCAATAGTATCTAAATGATCTGAAACTATTTTCAGGCAATGAATTCTTTCTGGAGGTAGAAAATTTGTAGCCGCCTGAAAAAATCCACTAACCTCCATATCGACAAGATTGTTTTTTGAATTTTTAGGAATGTCTTTCTGCTTTAAAATTACCGGTTGATCATGTGTCTCAATGACTTTTTCTGTTAAGGCGTGTTTTAACAAGATATCCGGATAATAATTTTTTGCACAAGCAACATCTATGATTTTATTAATCAATAAAAGTGATCCGATATCCACTTCTTTATCGTAGCAGCCGGCAATTCCTAAATTTATAACAGTTACATTATCAAAATTCTTAAATGAGGATAAAATTTGTGTAGTGAAAATTGCCGAATTTATTTTGCCGATCCCACTGATTCCCAAAATGATATCATTATTTCGGTAAATCTGAAAGTTTACTACCTGTGTATCTTTTTTTAGACCGTAATTTAATATTATCGGTTTCGCCTCAATCAAAAATGCGGTTGTTATTATTATCATATTTGAATGCCTAGCTATCTTTGATTAATAAAAAGTCGATTTTTTGATTAAAATTACAAAATAAAATTTGACAATAAATACGAAAATTTAAAAACCTATTCCCATGAAATTTAAAAACCTATTCCCATGAAAGTTAAAACACTTATTAAATCTTTATTATTATTTTCATTAATTACACCTCTCTTAACACAGGGTGCAATCAATCTCGGAGTATTATCAGATTTTGAAGATGGAACTGTCCAAGGTTGGTCTGGTAATGGTTCTTCACCTGTATCAAATATTGCGACTGGTGGACCTGCCGGAACTGGAGATAACTTTTTACAATTCGATGGAGCTGTCAGATTTGCTACCAAAAATACATCTATCAGTGGTGTTTTAGATTCGGCTGTCACAGCATTTACAGTTGATATGATGAGGCCAGCCGGAAATCCTTCCCTAGAGATGAGACTCGTTCTTTTTGGCCCTTCCACCGGTGATCGTTGGACTTCAACAAATGAAGTCGTTGTTCCTAATGACGGTGTTTGGCGCAATTATGAATTTTCAGTTTTGGAAACAGACTTAACTCGTGTTTTGGGCTCTAATACTTATGCAAATTTAGTTGCTAGTGTTAATCGAATCATGTTTCGTTATGATCCTGATCCAGCTAATAGCACTGGTGTTGCTGCAGCAGGTAATATGGGTATAGATAATGTGACTGCAATTCCAGAACCAGGACAGATTGTTTTAATTGCTTCTTTAGCAACATTTATTTTTGCAATTAGAAGACGCAAATAAATATTTTGATTCCTAAGAGTTACTAGCGATAATTAATTTTCGTTGTCAGCAGAGTGGTTGTCGTGAACGTGATCGTGATCGTAATCGAACAAACGATAAACGAATGAATATATAATTTAATTACGTATCCTATGAATCTTTTGTAGGGCCTTTGCATGGAGGCTGTTGAAAAACATCATGTGTGGTAAAACTACTATATTGTCATTGCGAGAAGCGAAGCGACGAAGCAATCCAGTCCGTGGAATCTAGATGGATTGCCGCACCATCGTACCGATGGCTCGCAATGACAAAAGGGGTTGGTCAATTACAATATTACTCATAATCATTGACACTTTAATTTTATTTTTTCAACAGCTTCCTTGCAAAGAGACTCGAATGCTCTAAATCTGAATTCCGTCAATAGGCATTGCAGGTTTTTTGATATGCTATTTTCAACGAAAACAAATTTGGCAATCACTAGTCACTAAAAAAGTTCTAACTGTCCCGGAGTCTTTCCTGTCTGTTTAGCCTTCTTCACTTTTTGAATATGTTTCTTTAAAAGGTTGTGGCTCGAGTCATCTGATTCTAATTTTTCTAAAATTACTTTTGCCCGATCAATTACACTTTGAGGAAGTCCTGCCAATCTCGCAACATGGATGCCATAGCTTCTATCCGAATATCCACTGATTACTTGTCTGACAAATATTATTTCATCATTCCATTCTTTAACTGCTACACAATAATTTCTCACGCGCTCAAGTTCACGCTCAAGTTGTGTCAGTTCATGATAGTGCGTGGCAAATAAAGTTTTAGCTCCCGATTTTTTCTTTGTATGCAGATGCTCAACGACCGACCAGGCAATACTCAAGCCATCATACGTGCTGGTGCCGCGCCCAATTTCATCGAGAATCACCAGGCTTTTTTCAGTGACATTATTTAAAATATTTGCCGTTTCATTCATTTCGACCATGAATGTCGAATTGCCGCGTGACAGTTCATCGCTTGCTCCAACTCGGGAAAATATTCTGTCAACCAATCCTAGCTGACATTCTTTTGCCGGAACCCAGGAACCGACTTGTGCCATTAATGTGATAAGTGCAACTTGTCGGATATATGTTGATTTTCCTGCCATATTTGGTCCGGTTATTAGAGCAATTTGCTCATCTTCAGATGAAAGAAGTGTATCGTTTGGCACAAATGAATTTGCTCGGCTCACTCCAATATTTTCCTCTCGTAACATCTGTTCAACAACCGGATGTCTGCCTTCTCTAATATCTATACTATTACTATCGTCCAATTCAGGTTTACAGTAATTCCACTCGCGAGCAATTTTTGCCCAACCTAGAAATAAATCAATTTCTGCCAGAGCGTTAGCACAATCTATTAAGGCGTCGTAATCTGCAATGATATGTTTAACTAAATTGCGCATCAAAAATTCTTCACGAGCCAAAGATTTTTCATCGGCATGCAGAATCTCCTTTTCCTTATCTTTGAGTTCGGAAGTGTAATAACGCTCGGCGTTGGTCATCGTCTGTTTGCGAATATAATCTTCTGGAACCAGATTTAAATTTGATTTTGTCACTTCAATAAAAAATCCAAAAACATTATTGTATTTAATTTTAAGATTTTTAATGCCTGTCCGTTCTTGTTCTGCTCTTTCTAAATCAGAGATCCATGTTTTATTGTTTCTTGTTAAATTGCGCAGTCGATCAAGTTCCTCATCAAAATTTTCACGAATATAACCACCATCTTTCATTTGTGAAGGCAGTTCTTCCGCTAATGCATTTTCCAGCAATTGTCGCAGTTTGGGGAAGTCAGACAGTCGATCTGTTAGTTTGCTGGTTGCTTCTCCATCAATTAGTTTTAGAATATGTATAATGTCGGGAAGTTGTTGTAAGGTTTCTTTAATCCCGCCCGGTTCGCGTGGATTCTTAATTCTATTTTGTAGACGTCCTAAAATTCTTGGAATATCTCTGATTGATTTTAAATTTTCTCTTAACTCAAATGAACTACTCGGTGCACCGATAAATTCTTCCACACAGTTTTGTCGCCACAGCATTGTCTCGAGATCAATAATCGGTGTTGATAAATAATTTTCCAACAAACGGGCGCCGGCAGATGTCGTTGTTGCATCCATAACAGAAAGCAAGGATCCGCTGCGCGTGTTGCCTGCCGATTTGAAGATTTCCAAATTTCTCAGAGTGGATGGATCGAGCAGTAAGGTGTTTTCACTTTTGTATTCCTTAATTTTTCTTAAATTTTCCAGCTTGGCGCAGAGATTTTCGGAAGAATAGTAAACCAGTGCTCCGGCAACTCCTAATGCTGAATGATTTATTGAAAGCCCAAAACCATCAAGGTTGAGAACTTTAAGAGCTTCCATCACTGATCGAGCACCTTCGAGACGATCAAAATGATAATCGGGCAATTCGCTAATTGGTCGTTCATTGAAAAGGGAATCGAATTGCTCAAACCAAATTTTTAAATATTCATTCTCTCGCCATTTTTTTATGCCTTCTTCCGGTATTATAATTTCTTTTGGATCGAGTGAGGCAAATAACGGTAACAAGTTTTCTGGGTTTTCTTGCGCGGCAATTTGGAAATCGCCTGTCGTAATATCCAGCCACGAAGCAAGAATCGTTTGTTTATGAAAATCAATTGCCAGCAGATAATGATTTTGCCGCGAATCAATTTGGTGATCTTCAAGTGTTGTTCCTGGCGTCAATATTCGGGTTAATTCCCGTTTAACAATCTTTCCGGCTTGTGGCGTTTCAACCTGATCACAAATTGCAACTTTTTTTCCGGCCTCTAAAAGTTTTGTAATATAATTATCTGCAGAGTGATACGGAATACCGGCCATTGGCTGCCCATGTCTATGGGTGAGAGTGATTCCTAAAATTCGAGATCCTTCCTTGGCATCCTCTTCAAACAATTCGTAAAAATCACCTAAGCGAAAAAATAATAAAGTGTTATCCGGAAGCGTGCGCCTGACTTCTGTATATTGGCGCATCATTGGCGTCAGTTCTTTTTTCTTTGTCTCCATTTCTTATCGCTCAATTCACAACTCCTGGCATATTTAGCAAGGAATTTTTTTAAACATCTTGTCATCGCGAGGAATGATGTAAAATCAGGACGAACAATTTCGAATGACGTCCCGACATGTCGGGATGACTTTTCTTTTCTCTAGTGTAGGTCGTCAAGCAGTGTATAACATATAATTTTTGCATCAATTTTTATTTATTGTAGGGCCTCCGCGACTCGACTGAGCTCGCCGTAGTCTTGTCGGAGTGCCTCTATTTGCTGAGTCTCCTTACAAGGCATCGAATAAATTCGAGCCCTACAAATATAATTTGAAACCATGATATTAAGTTGTACTATTTATGACGACCTACGCTACATAGATTGCCACGCTCACATACGTGAGCTCGCAATGACAATTGTTAAATTTAATGTAGTATCGGATACGCCGGGTTGGGTTTTAACTATTGTGCAGTCGCTGCCGTTTTAACGGGTTCTTGTTTAACACCAAAATCTTGAAATTCAGGAATGGCATGAGCCATTACCTCATTAATTCTTGCCAAACCTGCCTCCTCGCTATCGAGAACAGTTGTTTGCGCAATGATATATGCCCAACGATGATTCTTAAAACCAAACAATCGGTCCTTTGCCATTTTAAACATTCGCTGCCAATGCGTCGCAACTATATCATCACCAGCGACAAACCAGTAAGTATATAAACTGGGAACAGTTACATTCTTTCCATCATTCGTATTATATCTGCGTTCAGTTCTCAGTACTGTAGCTCTTAGTTTACCTTCATGCAGATTTGGTATGTTAAATTCATGAATAAAATTTCCATTTACTGTCCAACCTTGTGCGACAAGACAAATTTCAGGTTTGTGAATTGAGGATCGATCTTTTCCGCTTAAAACTATCGATAAGAAAACCTGATTGTTGGGATTGAGTAAATGAACATAATTTTTTCTGGAAAAACCGGTATCTGCTGGTAGATAATCTTTTTCAACTTTACTGACCTCAACATCTCTTCCAGCCCAATTTATATCTAGCATCGATGGTAGAGGAACAGGATCTATTTGATTTTCCGCTAATTTTATCCCACATAGATAACGGTATGTCATCGAGTCAAGTTTGCGGGTAAATAATCCAATACTTAAGCATGATATAAATATTATTATACTACTTGCTAATATACTTTTATTTGACGGATAAGTAACAAGGGGTGCTGTAGCGGTTTGCTCAACATTTTCATTAGTATCGGTTTCAGGAAAGAATTTTTTTATCATCGATGCCGTTAGCAACGCCAGGCCCAGTACTATGATGAATATTAAAAACCCAAACCACTCGTGAACAATCATGCCCCATTTTTCACCGAACAATTCTGCAGCCACAATAATGGAAAAAATTCTTATTGTGTTACCGATGAATGCGTAGGGGACTGACAAAATAAAAATACTTAATTTTCTTCCCCAGCCTTTGAACTGAATATACCCGATGATCAGCGATAGCGCTAGTAGTGCAATCAGTGAGTTTATGCCGGAGCAGGCTGGTGCTACATCATAGCTGTAAGCTCCATTGGGTGAAAATAATTGAGTGCCGCTCTGAATAACGTCAATTCCAACTAGATGAGATAATTTATGAGAGACTATAATTACATAGTGTCTTAAGTGAAAGCCGAGTGAATCTGATAAAAAATTTAACGGCATCGAAAAAAGCATCATTAGGCTCGGAAAGATACTTGAACGTCCCCATTTCCTTCCTCCAATTAAAAATGCAAATCCAATTATGAAAACTAAAAATCCCAAAATTGAAATTCTTGTTTGCTGAACAAAGTAACCCAACAAATGAAGAAATAATGATAGGAAAATAATCAGTGATCCTTGAAAAACTTTAGGCACAGAACTTTCCGTAGGACATTTTTTTAAGTTAAACCAAACCAGCCAGATTGATAATCCTAGTATTACCCAACCATGCTGGTTATTGGGATGCTCCCATTGACTGAACCACCAGAAAAAAAGTGAATTGGTATTAATGTAGCCTCTGGTCGCATTGCCAAAAAAATTAAACAGTACAAAGCCGGATAAGGCTATGACGATAGCTGCAATCAATTGTATCTGTTTTGGTTTCATTTTTTTTGTGGATTAAGTAATCAATTTATCAGAGAAATTTATATTTCTGGTCATCACAATAAAATTCAGTGGTATCTAATTAAAAATAGTTTTTAGCCACGGATGGAACACAGATGAGCCGTCGCCTACGGCTCTTCTGTGACAAGAATTAATTTCGTCCAATTACGATTAATAAAGATCAAGAAATTGTAGGGCCTTCGCTTGCGAAGCGCCTTTCTCTTTCCAGCCCAAGTCTTTTTACAAGGCATTCAGCAACAGCCTTCGCTTAAAGC
>JAJFLR010000124.1 GCA_021772565.1 Opitutales bacterium
TTACCAGAAAACTTCTAGTTTACCAGCAGCAATACCTACATGCACTTCAACTTGATGAGTCTATCTTTACAACTCCGCCATGATTACGGTTATAATAAATAAGAAAAAACGAATAAAAATACTAAGGAATGTGTGTTATAACTCGATTATAAAATAAACTTAATAATAACATTTAGCTGGCCATAATTCCTGTTGATAAAAGCAGGCCATAGATTATCAAAAAGAAGGCGGTCTTGGCTAGTAAATCATTATAGTCAGCCCCATTTTTTGCACTCTTTAATTGTTTGCGTAATTTTAAACTGTAGGGCCACAACATAACAGGGAGTAAAATTAGCCACGAAAAGCCGAGTCTCCACAGATAGATCGGTAAAATTAAAGCAATTAAAAATAATACCTGATATTCGTGATAGGCAAATTTTCTGCCAAATTTTACTGCAAGCGTTTTTTTACCGGCCACTAAATCTGAACCAACATCGCGATAATTATTTACAACTAAAATATTGGTCGTCAAAGCACCAATTGCAAACGATGATATTATCACCGGCGTTGAAAAAATTCCAGCCTGTAGAAAAAATGTACAGTTAACAGCAATCACGCCAAAAAAAACAAAAACAAAAATATCACCCCAACCATTATAACCCAATGGATAAGGCCCTCCTGTATAGGTAATGCCAGAAATTATACTTAGTAATCCAATCAAAAGCATCCACCAGCCACCGTAAATAATCAGAGCTAATCCGACAATAAATGCCATCAAAAAAATTACGATCATCGCATTTTTCATCGCTGTAGGTTGAATCCAACCAGCTGCGACTGCTCGTTGAGGTCCAATTCGAGTTTCTGTATCCGCTCCCTTTTTAAAATCGTAGTAATCGTTAGCGAAATTAGTGCCAATCTGAATTAACATTGAAAAAATCAAACAGATCGTTGCCGGAATAATATCAAAAAACCCCATCTGTTTAGCAAATGCTGAGCCAACAATAACGGGCATAATTGCAGCCGGTAATGTCTTAGGACGTGAAGCAAGAATCCAATATTTCATTGTCATAAAATATTAAAGCGCATTGTTTTGAAATGTAACTCTTCTTGTATAGACTTTTCCATGTTGCAGAATTACATCAGCTACTGCCATTAGAACTTCATCACTACGCACTGCCTCGAGTATTTTTGCTCCTTCATCAGTAATCACTGTTAGTTTTATATCAGCAAAATCCGGCTGGCTGAATATTTCTCCAGTAACATTGTCTGTATAGGGAAAACTAACTGTTCCTGCAGGAATTTGAGTATTATTAATAAAAAAAGTAATTTTAAATTCTACAATATTAGTTGCCAGAAATCCTGATGCTTGATCAGTGAAACCAGTGTTGGATAAGAAAACAGACTTTGTTACATTTAGGCCATTATCAACGCTTCCTAAAAAATTTGTATAAGTAACACCTCCGTCACCCAGCAGACGATACAATCCATAAACTTGTCCATCCGCAGCTGTTGAGTCAAAGGGATTACTGTAACTCATCCAATAACTAACCACATTGAGATCTCCCTCTATCGGCTCTGCAACTGTTCCGCGATTACGATCAACTGCACTGGTAATAAACCTGAGCCAATTACTAGAAAGGCCATTGAGTGGTGGATCATTTGTTGCAATAAGCCAGCTCTGTCCATCGTTATGAAAAACTGCACTTTCCAAATCACGCGCTATAGTGTCTAACGCCACACGCGCTTCAAAATTGCTTCTTATCTTTCCGGATGAGCTATTCCAGCTACCGAGAATATTTGTCGTCAGTTCTAAAATCACTACCAAAATAACACCCATAACAGCAGTAGAAACTAATATTTCTATTAGCGTTAGTCCTTTTGACTTATTCTTAAATTTTGATGTTAGCACGTTAAATATAATTATCGAGTTATTGCGGCACTATAAACAAATAATTGCTGTAAGTTATTTGAAATGTCCTGACCTGAACTAATGTAGCTGATTAAGTCATTGGGTTCTAAATCCGGTAAAGCAAATACAGAAACTTCTATGGGCAAATAGCCTTTACTGTAAGAACTTACACTTGCGGGTAGTGAATTAGTTTCAATTGGAGACTTTTGCAGAAAAACAACAAGGACACTACCATGAACTGTATCGTCATTAAAATGATTCAATATTGTTGTCGAATACGACCCAGCGCTCTGCTTTAATATCAACTTTCCATTAGTGTCACTAGCATCTTCAACCGATAAGTAATATAAGGTTATAAGATTATTAGCTGCAATCTGCGCATAGACTGTATTAAATGGCGTTACTTTAAGATACGTATTAATACGATGAATAACCGAATTAGCACGATCCGAATCAATAACGCTTTTAGTGGACTTGAGTGTCGAACCAAATAAACCTACTAAAACTAAAATTGCTAAAGTTATAATACCGAGTGAAAAGACAACTTCAACCATGCTAAAAGCCTTTTTGATGGAAACCTGATTACTCATATCAATTTTCATAATTCTTCCGCTGCATCTGCATCTTCCACTGGCGGCGGTAATTTTAATATAGCAGGATCAGCAATTTTTGAAAAATTACCGGTTTGATTAATTTGAAAGCCAAAAATATTATCAGCATTGAAAATCAAACCACCATTGTAGTCTGTTTTACCAGCTACACCTAACACTATTCTGCCACCAGTATTTGATGCTAATCCGGCACTATTAAATTCAAAATAAATCCACCCTGTTCCTAAATCCTCAATTGGTTGTGGTGTTTTTTGGGGGAAGAATTCAATGCTCATGGTTAGATGATTAATGCTAATTTCTTCATTAAAATAAATGCCTTCAGGTAAATAGACCCCTTCATTTGCCGCTATCCAGCCACCAGCAGCATCGCTATAAATTATGCCAAGAAACCTGTGATATTTATCATCATTTGTACTATCATTATAAATAATCAATCTCGCTGTACTGCCTTTCAATATTGCCTGAGCGCGTGTTGCCTGGATCAAGCTGGCAAGAATATTTTCTGATGTGCGCAATCCTTGACTACTTGTTCCACTTTTAAAAACAATGCCAAAAATTGCTGTTAAAAAAACGATCAGTGCGAGAACAATTAAAATCTCTACTAACGTAAAAGCTCTATTTTCATCTGCTCGATACTTTTGGTTTTTAAATAAAATCATGTTTATCAATCCCAACTTTTCACCCACTCATAATCTGGATTATTTCCCGGATCAGAGTAAATTGCCACACCGGCTCTCAAATCTTCATCAGGCCTAATATCAGCAGGTATCTCATTATCAGGAATTATTCCATCATTATTTCGGTCAACAATTATATTAATATCGGGATTACCAAATGCATCTACAATGACACTACCCTCATCGAACTCAGTATCAGAGAAAGAATAGAACTGAATCCTTTTCTTATTTGCATTATCCGCATAAGTATGTAGTATAGTGCCGGTAAATGGTTGACCACTCAGTGTATCATAAAACGTTCGCGTAGCCCCTTCAATTGAAAAATTATTACCCGTAGCCCCCATCGTAGGATAATATCCATACTCAGCCTTAAAGTTTTCGTAGGCCAAAATATATTGGGTAAACTGACTTTTGGTTTTACTTCGAGCAACACTTTTTCTGACGCCACTAACCGCAGGAATTATCAGACCGGCAAGTATTGCAATCACTGCAATAACCGTGATTAATTCAATGAGTGTGAAACCTGTTCTGATAGTTTGTTTTTCCATATTAATTAATTGAAACTTTTATATACTAAGTTATTCTTCAATAATCTCAATTAATTACTCTCCCCATAAATAATATTATCTTTGGCCTCTTCGTTGGAAAAATAATTATCAGGCAATATACCATTGTTACTGGCAATATGATTGATTGATCTCAATGCACCCGGTTCTTTATCAGGCCCATAAGACATTAAAATAAATCCGGCTCGATTCCAGGCATTCGGTGCCGTATTACTTTTATAAGAATAATAATATTGGTTGCCCCAAGGATCAACTATCACCTCATCATTGCTAATAGTAAATTCTCCCATATCAAGAAACGGTTTACCCGTGACAACTCTATGTTTTGGATCTCTTTCACCCAACAAAGCTTCGTAAATTTCTGAGCCTTCACCATCAATAAAAACAATCCACGGATAATCGCCGTACTGATTTTTATAACTTTCCAACGCCGCGGCGATAATACTAATTTCACTTTTGGCTTTTGCAATTGCTGCCCGTTCAAACACTCCTTTTTGCACACCAAAAATAATACCGGCTAATGCGATTAAAATTCCGACAACAACCATTAACTCAACTAGAGTAAATGCCTTTTTTCTAATCTTCATTACAAATGGTAATCAGTTCAATTTTTTTGCTATAGCCTTGTTCGGAATCTATTTCAATTAAACAACCTGAAATTCTGACATCGTTATGCGCCACTTCAAACTTTCTCGGCATGCCATCTAAAAATCTTGTAATAACCGGTTGCACTTCTCGTCCTAAGACAGAAGCGTAAGGGCCACTCATTCCGGCATCGGTTAAATAGGCAGTGCCTCTCGGCAAAATTCTGGCATCTGCTGTCGGCACATGCGTATGCGTGCCAACAACTGCAGCAACACGTCCATCCAAATACCAACCCATAGCAATTTTTTCTGATGTCGCCTCAGCGTGAATTTCAACAAAAATTGCGTCGGTCTCTTTTTTAAGTTTGCTCAACAGCTCATCCGCTTTCAGAAAGGGGCATTCGGATTTCATCGCCACAAATTGCCGGCCAAGTAATGTGAGAACACCCAGCCGAAATCCATCATTTTCTATGACTAAATATTCTTTGCCGGGGCAATTTTTCGGCAAGTTCGCCGGGCGACAAATTTTTTCTAAATTATTTATCTCTGAGACAAATTCGCGTTGATCCCAAACGTGATCTCCCAAAGTGATTGCATCAATACCATGTTCCAAAAGTTCCCGACAAATTTTTGGGGTAATGCCGGAACCACCGGCAGAATTTTCTCCATTGGCGATAACTATATCAATAGAATTTTCCTCACGGTAAGACGAAATTCTGTCCATAACAAATGCACGCCCCGGTTTGCCAACAATATCTCCGATAAATAAAACCTTTTTCATACCCTCAATTATTCTAACCACTTATTAACACTTATCCGCACTAATCAAGATTGTAATTTACTGAAACCAAATAATTCATATGTGATTTGATTGGGATATTATTTATTAAAAAAATTCAACAGAGTTGTTATTGATATTTGCGAATTTGATTTAATTTTATTGCCCCTACCGAGACATCTACCAAATTTCTAATGGCAGATGCTATAAATCTTAATCTTACTCCCTGCCAATAGTCTTTTCCAAACGGATATCCCTTCCGGGAACTTCAAAAGATTTATCAAATATTCCGCTATTGATTTTAAACTGATTAATTATTTCTGTCTGTTTAAAAAAACCAAATTTGTTGGTAATAATTTTATGTGCAATCAAAAGACCCTCTACAAATTTGTAATCGCTAAATATCATTTTTGTCATAATGATTTTATTATCGATTTCCTCTCTGGCTAGGCTAATACGCAATTGATAATTTTCTTTGTCGATGTAATAATAAATAGTTTTGTTTTTATTTATGACCGCTTTAATTTTGTAAGTGTTAATTCCATTAACTCGTGATACCCCAAGGTGTGTTAGTAAAGCCCCCTTCTCCTTATATTTAAAAAGCCAGGAAAAGAAATACGCCTGTTCCCCTAAATCTTTTGTTTTCTCTATATTTAGAATCTTACAGTTAGCGATAGACTTGCCGACAGCCCGCCATGCAATCGTACCATTGTAGCCGTAAAAAAAATAATCCTCCACTCCCTCCTTTTGATATGAGTATCTAAATTTTTCCGGCGATTTTTTGGCAGACCTAACTATAAATCTCTCGCCAAATTTTGTCTGTGTGCTTCTGGTTACAATCGATGTTACAGCATTCATAACACCCTCACCCCCCTTTGCTTCAAAGTAGTTATCCAGAATTTTTGATAACGTGATACCGGGACTGTAACTGGCAATCAACTCTTCATTTTCCAGTCTAAATTCTCCCGACATTTCCAATGAAACAACGATAGTAATAATAAATATTAACAGCAGGTATTTTTTTGAATAATGATTTTTAACCACAAATAGAAAATTTACGAAACAAATAACAAAACTTAAATATCAAAATTCAAATAAATGCCAATTTGATAATATAGCATCTGCCATAAGAAATTTCCGAAATAGATAGGATGTTACGTTTGGTTGTATATTAAAATAAAGTCGTTTAGCATTTCGCAAAAGTTCTGTCTGTATCGAGGCTAAAAAAGTCATGGATCGCCACGTCGCGCTGCTCCTCGCGATGACAAAGTAAAAACCTAATTGTCATTGCGAGCTCTGCAAAAGCAGAGTGTGGCAATCTATC
>JAJFLR010000014.1 GCA_021772565.1 Opitutales bacterium
TGGGCTATCGGCTGATCTGCTATTGGCTATTACTGTTAATTCGGTAAACGATGCTCCCACAGGATCACTCTCTGACATTACTGTCAATGAAGACTCACCGCCGACAATCATCGATCTATTCTCCGTATTTGAAGATATAGAAGATAACGACGCTGATTTAATTTACTCTATCGAATCCAACGACAACCCAACTCTTGTTTCGTCAACAATCGACAACGTCACAGGAAATTTAACAATTACTTATTCAGCCAACCAAAACGGTACCGCCAACATCACTATCCGCGCAACGGACACAGTTGGGCTATTTGCTGATCGGCTATTGGCTATTATAGTAAATCCAATTAAAGATGCGCCCACAGGGTCACTCTCTGACATTACGGTCGATGAAGATTCACAGCCGACAATCATCGATCTATTCTCCGTATTTGAAGATATAGAAGATAACGACGCTGATTTAATTTACTCTATCGAAGACAATGACAACTCATCATTAGTATCAACGTCAATAGACAACCTCACAGGAAATTTATTAATTTCTTATTCAGCCAACCAAAACGGCATCGCCAACATCACAATTCGCGCAACGGACACAGTTGGGCTATTTGCTGATCGGCTATTGGCTATTATAGTCAACGCAGTTGACGATCCACCAACCGCTATATCTCAAAATATTGATATTACAGAAAATATCCCAGTAACTATTACCCTTTCCGGTAACGATCCAGAAAATTCACCGCTTAGTTTCATTATCAACAGCCTACCAACAAACGGTTCGTTGGTTCAAGACGGAACTCAAATCATTCTAGCTGATCTTCCATTAACACTTACCACTGATCAGATATCTTATACACCTGATCCTGGATTATTCGGTTTAGATACTTTCAATTTTGTAACTACAGACGGAATCAATAATTCAAATGATGCCACAATTTCTATTTCTGTAAATGCATTGCCAATTATCTCATTTGATAGCCCGGTTAATAACGAATCGTTTTCACCTCTAAACCAAATACCGTTAAAAGCCAATGCCTCTGATCCTGATGGATCAATTACACAAGTTGAATTTTTTGTCGATTCTATTAAAGTAGGTGATGCATCACTAGCACCTTATTTACTAAATATAATAGAACCCAATGAGAGCTCAATTACACTAACTGCAATAGCAACTGACAACTTGGGTGCGACCTCCACATCTTTGCCAATAATTGTAAGCCTTGTTACTACAAATCTTGAACCGGAGGTAAACGCAGGTCTTGACCAAATAATCAGTCCATTTAATTCAACTAATATTTTTGGCAACATCACTGATGATGATTTACCAAATGGAAGAATATTATCAGCTAACTGGTCTTTGGTTTCTGGGCCTGGTACAGTAACATTGAGTCCTGAGTCAACTCAAACTACATCAACGTCTCTTTCTCTTAATTCATTAGCTAGTTTTAGTGATGCCGGAACCTATATTCTTAGATTAACTGCAACTGATACTGAGCACACAGTTACTGACGACGTTTCAATACAAGTAAATCTTGTCAATCTCGCACCTGAAGTAAATGCAGGAGAGGATCAAATAATTTCGGAAATTTTTAATCTCAGTCCTAACCTGATCCAAAACCCAAGTGCTGAAGATCCACTAGTAGGCAACGAATTGCCAGCATGGACTAAAGTTACAGGATCAGATTGGACGCAGGCAACTGCCATTGGTGATCAACCTCAAGCATATGAGGGTGCAACATATTTCTTTGCCGGATCAAATGACACCGCAGAACTTATTCAGGATGTCGATGTTTCTAATTTTTCAGCAACTATTAATCAGAGTCGACAACAGTTTCAATTCAAAGGCTTTATCCGTACAAAAAATGAACAACGCCCTGATAAGCCAAAAATTATTTTAGAATACCGTGACAAGAATAACGCCATCATTCTCGATTCTCAAATTCTTGAACCGGGTGGTGATCCCGTCGAAAATTGGCGACTTGTTTCAGATACTCGATTAGCTCCACTCGGTACAGAAACTATTCGCATTCGATTACTAACTGAAAGAAATTTATCTGACAATGATAACGATGGATATTTTGACGCTCTCTCATTGCAAGCAATCAATAATACGTCAATATTTACCGATGCAATTATAGTTGATGATGGTTTGCCATCGGGTAATACGCTATCAATTCAATGGACTCAAACTAGTGGACCAGTCGCAGAAATCATTGATTCACAAAATCCCAAAACTACAATTTTCTTTCCTTCACCTGGTATTTATACTTTTGATTTATCAGCTGATGATTCAGCTTTGTCGACAACTGACAATCTCACAGTAACAGTAGAAGCAGCAATTTTAAATCAGCCACCTGTAGTAAATGCCGGGTCTGATGAAATTATTATTCTTCCAGATACTCAATTAATTTTGAATGGGATTGTTACTGATGATGGCCTTCCAGCTGGAGCGTTATTGACCCATTCGTGGATGAAAGTAAGTGGGCCGGATCGTGTAATATTTGATAACGCAGATGATCTTTCGACAATTGTTCATTTTAATGAAGCCGGTGATTATGTATTAAAACTTTCTGGCCATGATGATGAATTTGTCGGTAGCAACACATTAAATGTAACAATAATTTGCCCCGACACTCCGGAAGAAATAGATTTTGCTCTGGTAATTGATACCTCCGGGTCAATGGATGGGCAACGAATTATCGATGCAGAAAATGCAGCTCGAATATTTATCGATAATATGAGCCCCATAAGCGATCAAGCCTCGACAGTTGTATTTTCAGTGGGTGCAACAGTTCTTCAACCTATGACTTCCGATTTGGAATTACTAAAACTTTCTCTCGAAAATTTTAATGCATTTGGCGGAACAGATATCGCAGCGGGAATTATTGATGGACACAGTGAAATCGTAAATAACGGTCGTGGTGCAGGTGAATTAAAAATTATGATTTTAATGTCTGATGGTGGATCTGATTTTACCGCAGCTACTACGGCAGCAGATGCAGCAAAAGCTGATGGAATAAGAATTATTACCATCGGTCTCGGAGAAAGTGCTGATGATGCTCTCCTAAAAACTGTCGCTTCAACAGATGCTGATTATTTCTTTGTTCCGGATTCATCAACACTTCAAGACATATATGTTTCAATTGCCGGCTCAACTTGTCGCTTTGTAAACTTAGCACCATTAGTTGACGCTGGCGACGATGTATCACGCATTGAAGTCAATGAAGTTGTTCAACTAGACGGTTCTGTAATTGACGATGGATTGCCCGAAGATTTTTCTTTAAACATTTCATGGACTCAATTATCCGGCCCCGGTAATGCAGTATTCTCCGATTCGTCTTCACCCACCTCAACAGTTACTTTTGATCAACCGGGAATTTATATTCTTCAACTACTCGGTGATGACTCATTTAAATCTTCCGAAGATTCGATCATAGTTAACGTTGCAACATTCTGTAATTTGGATGCGCCAGATGGTGTTGTTGGCTGGTGGCCATTTACCGGAAACAGTGATGATCTAATAAATGAGAATAATGGCGTCCTGGACAGCGACTCAACATACGTCTCTGGCAATGTCGGGCTGGCACTTAATTTTGACGGAGCATCTGATGCAGTAGTCATTGCCGCTGCACCACAACTTGATGTAGGACAAGGTAACGGCTTCACTATAGAATTTTGGATGCGTCCTGAAGGCACATTACAAAGTCCAATCATCGAATGGAATGATGAAACAAATCGCGGTGTAAGTTTAGAATCTGTAGTATTTCAATCGCGATTACAGTTCAATATTCCTGACAACTTGGGTGGCACACATGGTTTTTTTGCCCAAAACTTCTTTCAGCTCAATGAAACGATTCACGTGGCGGTTAGTTATGACAAGCCATCAGGTCTGGCCAGAATTTATAAAAATGGTTCACTCCTTGAGCAAACAATTCTAGGTAGCTTTGATCCTGAAACCAGTTTTGATTTAGTATTTGGAAAAAGTGTGACCAGCACCAACCACTACCACGGTTTTCTCGATGAAATAACCCTTTATAACAGAGCCCTCAATCCAGATGAAGTATTTGCCATATTTGCCGCTGACAATACCGGTAAATGTCTGCCGGATGGAAACGAAACTCCTTTTGTCGATGCCGGTTCTGATCAGAGCCTCTCAGACTTGGCAAGCGTGGCAACACTACAAGGGTTTGTTGCCGATGACGGACTACCGGTAAATTTTGATCTCGAAGTTGAGTGGCTACAAATCGATGGCCCAGGCACGGCAGCGATTGCTAACACAACTGCAATCATTACAACTGCTACATTTGATCTTCCGGGAATTTACACACTACAATTATCGGCCAATGATGGTTTCAAAAGTGCTACTGATACTATGACAGTTAACGTCGCATCCCCTTGTTCAACCGAAGCACCGGCAGGCATAGTTGGTTGGTGGCCCGGCAATGGAAATAATCTCGATACTGTAAATGAAAATAACGCCGAATTACAAAGTGGTGTCTCGTATGCTTCAGCAAAAGTTGCTTTAGGTTTTGCTCTTGATGGAATCGATGACGTTATTCGAATAGCTGCAAATCCTAATGTCGATGTCGGAAACAATGATGGATTCAGTATAGAATTTTGGACACGACCCGATGCACTTATCAACAATACCTTAATCGAGTGGAATGATGGGTTAAATGAGGGAGTAAAGATTCGTGCAAGTAGTTTTCAAGGAAGATTTATCGTCGATATCGTTGATACTAATAATTTGTCTCATTCATTTTTTGTGCAAAATATTTTTCTAAATGGCGAACTCATCCATATTGCCCTGACTTATGATAAAATCACTGGCATTGTCAGAGCCTACAAAAATGGCGAGATTATCCATATAGAAAACTTGGGAACGTTTACTCCTCAAACTACATACGATCTTTTCTTTGGTCATAGCCCAACTCAAAATGCAGCAAGTGGACAACCTGATCCGGCAACCCACTATAACGGTTTACTGGACGAAATTTCACTTTATAACCGAGCACTCGACCCGGAAGAAATACATAGTATCTATATAACCGCTGACCTCGGCAAATGTTTGCCCACTTCAAATAACGCACCTGTTGTCAACGCCGGAACCGATCAAATTGTTAATCAACTCAACGATATTTTGCTCAACGGTTTTGTCTCTGACGACAGCTTACCAATTGGATCGAATTTAGAAATTGAATGGACTGTTATTGACGGGCCGGGTTCAGTCACATTCGTCGATTCAATGGTAGCTTCAACACTCGCCACATTTTCTGCTCCGGGAATTTATATCTTACAACTCAGCGCCAATGACAGCTCAAAAATTACTACTGATTTTATTGAACTTAGAGTAAACTTGGCCTGCACTGTTCTAGGGCCTGATGGTATCATTGGATCATGGCCGGGAAATAATTCTGCTATCGATATTATCAATGGAAATAACGGACAATTATTCAACGGCACAAATTATTCTTCTGCAAAAGTATCTCTCGGTTTTAATCTTGATGGTATAAATAATTCAGTGCGAATTCCGGCAAGTCCTGAGTTAAATGTTGGATTGAACGATGGCTTCACAATTGAGTTTTGGGCGAAGCCAAACGCCATACTAAATAGAACTATAATCACTTGGGGTGATAATGCAAATCTCGGTGTGAACCTTAAGAGTAATGGATCACAATCACGTCTCGATGTCGATATTCGCGATAGCAATTCCAGTCACATTGTTATTGCGCCAAATATTTTTACTGCCGGACAATTTGTGCACGTTGCCGTTTCTTATGATAAAATTTCCGGTAATGTTTTAGTTTATAGAAACGGCGTTGCACAAACCACATCGAATATCGGATCGATAACACCGGCAACAGATTTTGATTTGAGTTTTGGCGCCGACCCATCAGTTAATCTACAAACTGCAAGTTTCTATGATGGCATTATCGATGAAGTTGCAATCTATAACCGAGTGCTAACTGTTGATGAAATAAATCAAATATTTTTAGCTGACAGTGGCGGTAAATGTTTACCAAGTCAAAATTCACCTCCTGTTGTCGATGCCGGCCCCGATACAGGTATCTCTGATATTGCAGATTCTTTACTTCTAACAGGAGTAGTTACTGACGACGGCTTTCCTGCAGGTTCAACATTGGCTATAGCATGGTCAAAACTCTCTGGTCCGGGAACCCCGGTATTTTCAGCACCTGATCAGGCAGTTACTTCAGTGACATTTGATATCGCTGGAGTTTATATTTTACGCCTCGCTGCTTCCGATTCTGTTGAATCTGTTATCGACGAAGTAACCATTCATGCCGCTGCACTTTGCACATTGGATAATATTTTTGGAACAGCTGCATATTGGTCAGGAAATGGTAATGCCAACGAGCCGGTGTCTGGAAATGAAATGCAGTTAATTAATACTCAGTTGATCGACAATGGAGATTTCATCGAAGCAAAAGCTTCACTTGGATTTAAATTTGACGGTGTTGACGATCGTGGCTTTGTTCCGGCTAATCCAGCATTGGATATCGGAGCAAGTGATAATTTAACCATCGAATTTTGGTTGCTGACAAATTCACTCAATCGTCCTGCCTCAATAGTAGAATTTCATGATGGTTCTGAAAACGGACTTTATATTAGATTGCATAGTAATCCATTTCAGCCACGTCTTAATGTTCTATTGCGTGACACTGATGGAAACACCCATACATTTTCTTCAAATAATAATTTTGTGACTCAATCAGTTTTTGTGCATGTCGCACTGACTTATGAAAAGTCTTCCGGCTTTCTTCGACTTTATAAAAATGGAATTCTTTTTCAGGAACAATTTATCGGCAGTTTTACACCGGCAACTAATAAAGATATTTATTTTGGTAATGGTCCCGGCAGTAGTGAATATTTATTAGGAGCCTTGGACGAAATTGCTTTTTATAATCGAGCCCTAGAGCCCCACGAAATTTCTGAAATATTTTTAGCGGGCAGCACCGGCAGATGTGCAGTCGATGAAAACAGTCCTCCGTTTGTCGATGCCGGACCGAATCAGCAAATCAATAGTGTTAACGATACAATAATATTAGATGCTTTTGTTTCTGATGATGGACTGCCGGCAAATCAGCTCAATGTTTTATGGTCTGTTATAGATGGCCCGGGTGTTGCAACAATTGCTGACGACACAGCGATTGATACGACATTGGTAGTCGATACACCGGGAATTTACATTTTACAGTTGAGTGCTGATGATACGGTTAGTTCAGATTTTGATGTAATTGAAATTCATATAGAAACGGGTTGCACAATTGACGATCCATTAGGTCTCGTTGGCTGGTGGTCGGGTAATGGACATTCAGAAGATGCGTTGGGAAATAGTAATGGATTTAGAATTGCCACTAATTCATATTCCTCAGCAAAAGTTTCTCTCGGCTTTGAAATGACAGGTTCGGGCGATCCGGTAATTGTTCCACCAACAACCGAAACTGACATCGGTGCCGGCAATGAATTTACTATCGAATTTTGGTTGAAAACAAATTCTCTCAATCGCACAACTTCCTGGCTGGAATATAATGATGGTAATACTGCTGGGATTCAAATCAGACAGATCAATTCTCCTTTTACTAATCATGCTCAAATAAGTTTAGATGACGGCCTTGGAAATTCTGTTTCATTCAACACTCCAAACGGCTATATTCCATTTCAAACTTTTATTCATGTCGCACTGACTTATGATAAAATTTCTGGTATCGCTCGAGTTTATAGAAATGGTTCTTTATCGATAGAGCAAACTGTCGGTTCGATCACTCCGGTAACAACCGGTAACTTATTTTTTGGTGAGGGATTGGGAAATAGCGAACTCACTTTCACGGGAACAATTGATGATGTTGCCATTTACAACCGCGCACTTGATGCAGCAGAAATTTTAGCAATTTTTCAAGCTGACGAAACTGGTCGCTGCCTGACTGATCAATTCAATCAAGCTCCTTTTGTCGATGCAGGACTTAATCTGACTACCAGCCTACCCAATACAACTATAAATTTAAACGGTATTTTCTTTGATGACGGTTTACCAACAGGTAATTTAAATTTTCTCTGGAAAAAACTAAGTGGTCCGGGCACAGCTCTATTTGCTGATAAAAACGCCTCCTCGACAAACGTTACTTTAGATACACTCGGTTCTTATATTCTAGAATTTTCGGCTGATGATGGTGAGTTAAGTGGGGTTGATACTATAACCGTTGATTTGACTCCAGAAGTCAATCTGGCACCGATCGTAACTGTTGGTAACGATCAAACTATAAATTTATCTGATAGTGCTTCAATCATCGCATCAGTAACAGATGACTCATTACCCACCGGCAGAACTTTAAATGCCAACTGGACACTGTTATCAGGTTCAGGATCTGCAACATTTAATCCTGATTCTTTTACATCGGCACTGTCGCCAATTGATGCATCGACGCTAGTAACATTTAACACACCGGGTGTTTATGTTGTTTCTCTCATTGCAGATGATTCTGCTCTCAATTCAATGAACGAATTAACTATCACTGTATTAGATGATGGAATTATAAACCTTGCTCCGGTAGTTGATGCAGGATCAGATCGTCTTCTATTTGTTACCGACTCTATTTCTTTAACCGGAACTGTAACTGACGACGGCATTCCAGCTAGTGGAACACTGACAACAATTTGGCAACAGATTGATGGGCCTGGAACTGCTAACTTCGTTACACCAACCTTAAGCTCGTCCGTAGTTACTTTCAGTTCACCCGGTCTTTATAATTTACGACTCAGTGCAAACGATGGACAGCTTGCAAATTTTGATTTTGTCGCAGTGCAAGTTCATCCTCCCGGAGCAACCAATCAACCACCGGTTGTTGAAGCAGGTGAAGATTCCATAATACCGTTATTACAATCTCTTACCCTCGAGGGATCAGCAGTCGATGAAGGACTGCCACTCGAAGGTTCATTGACTATAAATTGGAGTAAAATCAGTGGGCCAGGAAATGCGCTTTTTACCGATGATTCATTATTGGATACAGATGTAACTTTTGATGCGATTGGCGATTATGTTTTACGACTTACAGCTACAGATGGTGAATTTTCTGTATTTGATGAATTAAACGTTAACGTCTCACCATTTGATCCTAACAATATTCCACCAACTGTAGATGCTGGCGAAGATCAACTTGTATCGATTGTTTTAGGTGCTTCACTCAATGGCACAATTTCTGATGATGGTCTGCCATTAGGGGGTTCACTCAGCGTTCAATGGTCTCAAGTTTCAGGCCCGGGAACTGCAATTTTTAGTTCACAAAATTCTACATCGACCTCAGTCAATTTCGACACGGCAGGCACCTATCTTCTACAACTTACAGCAAATGATGTTCAGGACATCACTTTTGATCAAATAAATGTTACTGTTCTTTCAGGTATCAATACAGCACCTTTTGTCGATATTGGTCCAGATGAAAATATTCGTTTGGATGAATCACTTCTACTTGAAGTAAATTATCTTGATGATGGTTTAGTAAATCCATTTCTACTATTTCAATGGTTCGTTCTCAATGGCCCGGGAAATACAACTTTTCAACTGGTCAATGATGAGCTCATAACAAGTTTTGATCGTGTCGGATTATATACGTTACGATTAATGGCAGATGACGGCGGATTGACTGGCTTTGATGATAAAAATGTAACGGTGACTTCCTTTGTCACTGAAGCACCTACAATAACTTTTAATACACCAGCCGATGAATCTGTGTTTAACCGATCAGATAATATTCCGGTTTCAGTCACCACCAATGATCCTGATGGTTTTGTAACCAATGTTGAATTCTTTGCCAATGGAAAATCTGTTGGTATAAGAAATGTAGACCCATTTAATTTTAATTGGATGCCTGGTATTTTGGGCGAATTTGAACTCACCGCCGTTGCCACCGACAATAGTGGGACAACCGGCACTTCAAATTCTATTAATTTATCTATCGGTTTTTCCGCACCGGTCGCAGAATTTATTACACCGCTTGACCCAACCGTTATTGAAACCGGAAATTCAATCACGCCATCGATAAATGCTTTCGACAATGATGGAACGATTACAGAAGTTCGTTTGTATCGTGATGGAATTTTGGTTGAAACAATCGCCTCTCCAACATCAACTACTGTCGATGCTACTCCGATATTATTTGATACCGAAGGCAACTTTAATTTTCATGTAGAAGCAACAGACAATGAAGAAATTATTTCTGCCTCAGAAATTTCAAGAGTCGTTGTCGTCGATGTAATCCCTCCCCTACCCGTTTCGCTGATTATTTCTCCGGAAGATACCGATGAAATTACTGAGCCAACTCCAATCATCGGCACAGCCACATCAGAGTTGTTCGAAAAATATGAATTACAATATCGCCTGCGTGGAGAAACCGAGTGGAAAATATTAGCCAGTGGAAATTCTGAAATTAACAATGATGTTCTTGGAATTTTCGATCCAACTTTGCTCATCAATGGAATCTACGAAATTCAGCTGCGCACTCAAGATTTACTGGGCAGGATAATTACCGATGGTCCGGTATCTCTTTTAGTCGACAGCAACATGAAAGTTGGACACTTCTCTCTTACATTTGAAGATCTTAATATCCCAGTCAGTGGAATTCCCGTACAAATACTCCGCACTTACGATAGCAGAGGTGGTTTAAAAAATGATTTCGGCAATAACTGGAAACTCGGTATCAGCACAGTCCAGGTTTATCAAAACAGTGTTCTCGGAACTGAGTGGGAAGATTATGTAATTCGCATATTGCCCGTAACTGGAATTCCAGTCTATGGCGTGCGTCCATCCCGACGTCACGTTATTACAGTCGTCCTCAGTGATAGTGAAGTGCAGCAGTTCGAAGCTTTCTCTCCGACTGAGCAAGGGTTCATGCCGCTCAATGCTGCGTCTGTAGAATTTCGTCCGATAAACGGATCGACCGGCAATCTAGAACTAACCGGTATCGGTGGTAATTTTCCAATTGAAAGATTTGGCGATGAAGTGCGACTAACTGATTTCTTTACCGCCATCGACCCCGACCAATTTCGTTATATTTCAGTCGATGGCACAGAATTGGAAATTAAACAAATTGCCGGATTACAAAAAATTACCGATCGCAACAGTAACGTTTTGACCATTACAGAAAATGGCATTACTCACAGCAGCGGCAAGAGTATTATTTTTACCCGCGATGCTGAAGGTCGCATCACTACAATCACCGATCCGGAAGGCAATCAGCTAACCTATACTTACGATGCATTGAACAGACTGACCGCCTTTTCGGATCGTGAAGGAAATAATCCTGAGTCCAACTTATTTGGAGACTTTACTGAATATCGATATGACAATGAAAGTTTTCCAAATCATTTAACTGAAATTATTGATCCTCGTGGTGTCAGTGCGATCGCCAGTGAATATGATGCCAGAGGTCGGCTCATTGGTCAAGTCGATGCCGACGGCAACGATCTGCAGTTCACCCATGATATTCCGAATAAAAAGGAAACAATTACTGACCGTCTCGGCAATGTAACCCAACATTTTTATGACATCCGTGGTAATGTAGTGCGCACGATAGATGCGCTCAATACTGAAACTTTGCGCGAATACGATGCCAACGACAATGAAACGCGAGTTGAAGATCACTTGGGTAATGTAACTGTTAAAACATATGATTCGAATAACAATATGCTGACCGAATCTTCTGAATTCACTGATGAGTTTGGCAATGTGCAAACAGCGACGACAACATTTACCTACGATAGTTTTTCCAATCCTCTAACCATAGAAGATGCACTCGGTAATACCACAACATTTACTTATAATGCTTCTTCTGGAAATTTACTCACACAACTCGATGCTGAAAATAATTTGACTACATTTTCTTATGACAATGCCGGTAATGTTGAGACAATTACAGATGCAGAAGGAAACTTGACTACGTTTGCACATGATAGCTTCGGCAATCAAACATCAGTGATTATTCAGAACGATCAAGCTGAAATTTTAAATCAAAAATCTTTTACCTATGACGCTAATGGCAATCAGACTTCAATGACGACTGCTCGCACCTTGCCAAATAGCACTATAGAAACATTAGTCACAAATTTTGAATATGACACCGCCAACCGTTTGACAAAAACTATTTTCCCTGCCCTGAGCGGAGTCGAGGGGACTGCCCTGAGCGGAGTCGAGGGGACTGCCCAGAGCGGAGTCGAGGGGCCTGACGGAACATCCACGCAAACCGAATATAACTCAATCGGCAAAGTCGAAAAACAGATCGATCAACTCGGACGTGAAACTCTCATGGAATATGACGACCGTGGTAATCTAGTAAAAACTACCTACCCTGCCCTGAGCGAAGTCGAAGGGGCTGACGCTACCTTTAAGCAAACCGTTTACGACGCCGAAAACCGCCGCATTGCCAGTGTTGATCAGCAAGGCCGCGCCACCTACTTCATCTACGACCCACTCGGACGCCTAACCGACACCATCCATCCCGACGACTCCATGCCCGCCACCGTTCTCAATTCTCCATTATCCATTCTCAATTCAGCGGAGCTGCTGGATAATTCGCGTAAAACCACAACCTACGATTCCATCGGTCGCGTCATAACCACCATCGACGCACTCGGCAATCCAACCAGTTTCATTTACGATGAAAACTGCGGCTGCTCCGGTCGACGCGGAACAGTCATCGATACTCTGGGCAACGAAACAAAATTCTTCTACGACGCTAACGGTAACCAGATAAAAACCATCGACGCCAATAATCACGTTACTACATTTGAATACGATGACAATAATCGACCAACAAAAACAATTTTTGATGACAATACATTTACTCAAACAGTCTACGACGGACTCGGACGCCGCGTCCAACAAATCGACCAAGAAGGAAAAATAACCGAATTCGAATATGACGGACTCGGCAGACTAACCAAAGTCATCCAACCTTCCCCCTTGCCACTCGCCCCTCACCCCACGACCCTCTATACTTACAATGAAGTCGGAAACTTAATTTCTCAAACCGATGCCAACACTCATATCACCAAATATGAATATGATAAACTCGGTCGCCGCACCAAACGAATTCTACCGGAAAATCAGGAAGAGACAATGGTTTATAACAACGTCGGCAACCTGACATCAAAAACCGACTTTAACGGCTTTACCACAACATACGAATACGATAATTTAAATCGCCTTACCTCTAAACAAGCTGACGCCTCACATCCTTCATTGAGTGCAGGCGGAATGTTCCGCATTGAGTGGACATACAATGACGTCGGTCAACGCCTCACTCAAACCGTGCGAGATTCATTTCTCAATGCAGTTCACAGCGAAACTTATTCATATGATGAACGTAATCGTATGAATGGTAAAACGACACCTGTCGGTAATTTAAATTATACATTTGACGATCAGGGAAATTTAAAGAGTATCGTAACCAATAATACCAACGGAATAAATGTGAATTATAATTACGATACATTGAATCGATTAAAGGATGTGCTTGACTCTAACGTCGGCACGACCAACTACAATTATGATGTCGTCGGTAACCTTGATAATTTCATTTATCCCAACGGCGTAAAAACATCCTACCTTTACAACAGCCTAAATCGATTAACCAACATGGGCAGTGTCGATAGCTTGAGCAATACACTATCAAGTTTTACTTACACGCTCCGAGATAGCGGCCACCGTTCCAGTATGCTGGAAAATAATGGCCGGTTAGTAAATTATCAATACGACAATTTATATCGCCTAACGCAGGAAGAGATTCTAAACGCCCCTGCCGGAATAAATGGAACAACCGATTATACTTATGATGCCGTCGGCAATCGTTTGAATCGCACCTCAACAGTAACCGGCATATCAAATCAAACCCCAACTTACGATAATAACGACAGATTCCTTAGCGATACATATGATAATAACGGCAACACATTAATTTCAACAAACGTAACAGTTGGTGATATTTATGATTTCGAGAATCGTTTAATCAAACGAACAAAAATAGACGGCACCACAATCGAATTAACATACGATGGTGACGGCAACCGCATCAGCAAAAAGGTAACCGATGGCAGCACAAGCGAAATTACAGAATCGTTCTTCCTCATCGACACCCAAAACCACACTGGCTTCGCCCAAGTCGTCGAAGAGTTAAGCGAAGACGTCGGCATGAACCTGGTCGTAGACAAAGCTTACACGTTCGGACTCGACTTGATCAGCATCGACCAGGCTCTGCCACCGGAAGCCCCGGTAGCCTTTGAAACATTCTACTTTCTCTATGATGGACTCGGTACCGTTAGAGCACTAACGGACGTAAATGAATCTGTAACCGACACGTACACCTATGACGCTTTCGGTACCATCCTAACGCAAACCGGAGCGACTCCGAACACGTTCCTCTTCACCGGCGAGCAGTTCGATTCTGACTTGGGAATGTATTATCTCAGAGCCCGTTACATGAATCCGGATAGTGGGCGATTCTGGAATATGGATGCGTTTGAGGGTTTCAGAAAAGATCCGATTAGTTTACATAAATATTTATACGCAAATGTAAATCCGATTATGTTTATTGATCCGAGTGGAAAAGTTGGAGTTGCAAGTCTAATGGGAGTTCAATTAACTGCATTTGTTATAGCCTTGATTCAAACAACTGTAGTTATAACAGTAGGTGCCTTGTATGCAAGATCACTTACTAGAAGAGATTGGACATTTTATTCTGCAATAGAATTTGGGAAACCTGCTGGACTACACACTTATATTTATGCTAAAAATCGATATAATAGATCAATTCGATATGATATTGGCGCTGACCCAGATGAAGTATTTAAAAATATTCTTGGCATTCATATAGGATTTATTCAAGCCATTCACAATGTAGATGTAAGTAGCGGTATTCCTATTGCTAAATTATCAGACCACGGGAAAGGATTATGGGAACTTTTTTTTGTTGGTAAACTAGTTCCTTGCAACCAAGATATAACTGCACCATTTTCATATAATATACCATTATGGAATTGTGTAACATGGACAACTGCAGCATCAGCAACTGCATTATCGATATCACTACTACCATTGTAAAATAATTAAATTTATGAATTACATTAGAAGTGGAAATTTTATATATTTTATCAATAGAGTTAATTATGATGAATTTACTTCATTCTTTACTACATTATTGAGTCAGCTAAATATAGAAAATCCTGAATTAGAGATAAGTTTAGTAGATTTTGAAGAATTAATAATATCTGTTTTACAGCAATTCGATAAATCAGAAAAATCAAAATATATTTCAATTGGAAAAGGATTTGGTCATTTACATTTTGGAGGTAGTTTTGGTGATTTTCGCATACAGATTTCATTAACGACATACCCCCATATTGAATTTGGTATAATTAGAAAAATAGATGAAAGATTTTCTGATATTTCCCAGAGCAGAATAGGTGAGATAATAAACAACGAAGTTGCTCATATTTTTAGAGATTATTGCATTGATAAAAAAAAAGGAATAAACTTTTTACTATTTTCACAAAAACAAATAATATCACGTGAATTTGGGATGTATGGATATCTATATTCCTATTATAAACTTAAAGCTAATAGAAAAAAACTTAAAGCCTTCAAGCATGGTAAGTACGAAAATCACTCAAATAATTCAATTGTTGATCTACATAATTTATCTAAAAAATTAAATGAGCTTACCCAATCAAAAACTGTTTGGGTTAATAATAAATTAGATAACAACAGTATATCTAGCGAAACTTTGATTATTGAATGTGAAAATTTGTTAATAAATAAGTAAATATTAACAATATTAAATAAACAACTTTCATCATTTGTTACCGACCGAATCCAGATCAGAATTTGTTATGAGGAGAAAAAAGATGACATGAGAAGACAAAAAGAGAAGACAAAAAGGGGTCAAACGCAAAACATTAACACTAACGTTTTTTAGCTAAATCTTAAATAACCGAACAACTCGACCGTCCCGTCGACCACCCCGCAGCCGTGCTATGATTTTGGTGTCGGAGAAAGTCGCGGTGAAATTTGCCCAGCGCAAAGATTGACATAACGGATTTTGTGCGAAGCCGCCGGCATCCGGATCGGATACCAGCCTTGATTGCCGACAGGTCGGCAGGCACGTTGTGCGGCCACGCACAAAACGGCATTATGTCCATTTTTGCGCTTCGTTGGTCAACGACAATTATTCTTCCCTATTTGACGACAACTATAATTCCCTAGTACGGGGCAAAGGTGATGCTATCGCTTTTATTCATTTTATTTGTTAATATTTATTGGTGATCGCTTTCGGTAAAGCTACTTTTTTCTCATGTTCTTCTGTTAAGAACGTCGAAGTATATTTTCATCAATGAGTTAAAATTTAGCTGGACAACCCCCCCTAAACCCACCATGTTATGGTGGGATGAACTACAACAAAGACTTATCAAAAACATTATTGAAACAACTC
>JAJFLR010000015.1 GCA_021772565.1 Opitutales bacterium
GCGAGCCATCGCAAGATGGTGCGGCAATCTATCTCGATTCCACGGTCTGGATTGCCGCGTCGCTTTGCTCCTCGCAATGACAATTGTCTTGTATTTACTGTAAGACTGGTAGCTTTCATGATTATTTCTGTGAACGCTTACTAATAGTCAAACAATCGTAATGGGTACTGAACATTCTATCTAATCGGAAATTTCTTATGTCAGATGCTATAAAAAAATGTCGAGGGTTTGGATAATTGCAACTGGGATAATGGGGGTCATGCTAATGCAAATCCTACAGTTGAAGCAGAAGGTTTCGAAGCAATAAAAATATCTATAGTTCCGTTAATTTTAATAAGTCTTCCATTCATGATGATTGCTTCAAATATTATGCAAAAGTTTAAAAACAAGAATGCTAATCAATTAGAGAAATCTAAGCCGACGAACAATACGTAACGAAATACTATTCGCCGGCAGATGAAAAAGGATGACAAAGGAATTACCTTACCCAAAGGTGCAACTGAAAGAATACTTTCCGCGACACTTACATTAGGTATGGGATCTGTAATGGGAATATCTCTAATAAGTATCTCGATGCAAAAAGTAGATGGAATAATAGAAGGTATTCTTAAGATAGTTGGATTTGAGTTTATATTAATGATTTTTGTTTATTGTATATTGGTTTTTATTTGGTGCATTTTTAGTCCTCGCTGGGTACCTATCTTTATAAACAAAGTGATGAAGAATTTTATGTTAGTATCATTAATGATGGCAGTTGGAGGACTAATCTTATTAGCTATATCATTGACGTTAGCGGTACAACAATCATAAGTATAAGACAGCAATCAAATCTCGGACATCTATGCTTTCAAAGTGTTACTCTTCGACACTCTATTTAATTTTATTACTAACAAATGAAACCGAAATATACATTAACAAAATCCAACAAAATATATTTTAGTATTATTGCTACAATATTTATTATAGTTTTCGTAGAATATTTTAAGACCAATTCATATTAGATTGGAGAATCTATAGGAAAGCTAGTTTCCTTTATACTCTTCCCAACTATATTCGGCTGGATAGTTTGGCGGCTATCTGGAAGAAAAGAAAGTGGCGGAAGCGTAACATTCAACGTAGTTCTAACCATATTGATTCTTGGACAAATTGCGCAGTTCTCACACAATATTCAGCAAACCAAAAAATTAAGAGTACTCCAGAGCAACCAAGAAGAATTTAAGAAAAATATTTTTAGCACTACTGATCCGTCTGAAACCGAAGCAGCATACACAAAGTATGTTGATTCTTTAAAAGATGGTTTTAGCAATTTATCAGACACTAGTACTGGCAACGAAAAACATTTTTACAAAATAATGGGTGAATTTATCAATGAATCACAAGTGATTGTACAGAACTGGCAAAATTCATTTAATGCTATCCAAACACCAGAAATACAAGATTTCACTCAATTGAAAAGTGATGAAGAGTTTGATCGTCGAGAAAAAGTTATAAGACTGTATATTGAAAAAACTAACGCATACTATGATTTCTTTAATAACATGATTCCAATTCTGAAAAAACGCTTGAGTGTACTAGGAGAAAGAAATCAGTTTGCGATAGGAGCTGTAAAGGGTGCTCGCCAAAAATATAATCTGCAAAAGCCGATATTTGAACCACTCAAACAAGCGCACCTGGAGTATGGTAATAATTTTATTCAACTTAATGAATTACTACAAAAGAATAATGGTGAATGGTCATTTGAGAATAATACACTAATGTTTACTACAGATAGTGTATTGGGTAGATTTAACATGCTGTATGAAGAACTTAAAAATAATGTTAATCTAATATTAAAATACATATGACCCTAATACGATTTTAATCGAGAGATCAAAAAATTTCAGTACAAGTAAAATGAGAAGATATTAACCAATAAACCAGTAGAGAAATATCCTGTACATCCAGCCAAATCAAATAGTAGGGTCTGTTACTAAAATAAAAATAACTTGATCTGCTGCATAGACATATAAGAATATAATTTTAAATTTTCTTAGAGAAAAACAAATGTTAGTTTGATAATTTTATAAATGAAAATTAAATCAGAGAAAAGTTATGCCGTAGCGGTTTGCTTATCCGGTATATTTGGAGTTTTGGGGATACAACATTTCTACCTCGGTCGTTGGGTTGAAGGTTCTGTTGATATGCTATTGAGCATTGGTTGGTTATATTATTTTATAGTAGATAAGCCTTTTGTAGCAGCGATCTATTTAGGGATTGATTTGTTGCACAGTTTTATTACTACAATATTATTACTGATCGGGAATTTTAAGGATGGTAAGGGACGTGTCGTTTGCTATCCCGGACAAAAATTAAACTAAATTATAAAGAAAGATAGATAGAGATATGAGTAGTGTAAGTGATAAAGGATTTGTACCAACGTTATTATTATGTTTTTTCCTGGGATTTTTAGGAGTGCATCGTTTTTATGTCGGGAAGGTAGGTACTGGCGTTTTAATGTTGATTACATTCGGTGGTTTAGGAATTTGGTCATTAATCGATTTTATTATGATAGCTGTTGGTTCATTCACTGATAAGGATGGTCTTACGATAAAAGCGAACAACTAATGCCAACAACCAGTAGATGAATCTTGTATAATAACAAGATGTCAAACGCCCGCTGGTGAATATAAAATTCATGGAGACAATCTCTTTGTATTTAAATTTCTCCTAATCATGGTTTCTCCAAAAAATAAATGGGCGATCCGTATAAAATAAAGAAACCGCGGCAAGGGATTACTGAAAAGATTACATTTGCGTATTCATCTTTTAATTTATTTCGAGCTGGAACCCTGAAAATATAGCAATTGCCATAATTTCGACCAAAGGCTACAGCTTGAAGTTATTTTTTGGGAATTGAGCCCATATGACTTTCGCCTCTTTTTTTTGCTAATTGAATTTGTTTTTCTCTTTGTTCAAAACGTCGTCGTTGCTCGTCTGTTTGTTTATAAAAACAATGCTTGCAGCTGACACCCTGAACATAAGTTTTCAATAATTTATCATCATCAGTCAGTGGCATACGGCATGCATGGCATTGATGGTAGTTTCCATTTTTTAAATCATGATCAACTGCAACACGATTATCAAAAACAAAACAATCGCCCTGCCATAAAGAATTATTTTTCTCTACCTTTTCCAAATAATTGAGTATGCCCCCTTCCAGATGATAAACTTCTTTGAATCCTTGCGACTTTAAATAGGCAGTAGATTTTTCACAACGTATTCCGCCAGTGCAAAACATGGCTACTTTTTTATTTATTTTTGGATTTAGATTTTCTTTTGAATATTTTGGAAACTGTCTAAATGAATTAATTTTGGGATTTATTGAATTTTTGAAAGTACCAATTTGTATTTCATAATCGTTCCTTGTATCAATTACGGTTACATCTGGATCACTAATAAGGTCGTTCCAGTTTTCAGGTTTGACGTAGGTTCCACAAATATTTTTTGGATCAATGTCTGCAACTCCCATAGTTACAATCTCTTTTTTTATTTTTACTTTTCCTCGATAAAATGGCAGTTTTTCACAGTAAGATTCTTTGTATGTAATATTTTCAAAACGAGAATCTGATTTTAGCCATTGAAGAATCAATTGGATCTCATTTCGCTTACCGGCAATTGTTCCATTAATACCTTCACGCGCCAATAAAAAAGTTCCTTTGATATTGTTTTTTAACATTTCATTGAGTAATGGCTCTTTTAAACTTTTATAATCTTCAAGAGTGACAAAGTGATATAGAGCACATACTATGATTTTTGACATTTATTTATTAAAATAATTTTTAATACCAAAGCCAAACCATTATTATGAAAACTTCAGAAATTAAATTGGGTGTGAATATTGATCACTGCGCAACATTACGTGAAGCCCGCTATCGTAATAATCATAATATTAATGCGAAAATTATTGAGCCAAATCTCGTTGAAATGGCATTAGCTGCTGAAGAAGCCGGATCCGACGGTATAACGATTCACTTAAGAGAGGACCGCAGGCATATTCAGGTAGATGATGTTTGGCAAATTCGAGAAAGTATTCAAACAAGGTTGAACCTGGAAATGGCACCAACAGATGAAATGATAGAATTTGCTAAAAATATAAAGCCTGCATTTGTCTGTTTGGTTCCTGAGAATCGCCAGGAAATTACAACTGAAGGAGGCTTGGACATAGTAAGCCATAAAGAGCGCATTCGAACTGTAATAAGTGAAATGAAAACTGCCGGAATAAAAACGAGTTTATTTATTGACCCGCATCCGCAGCAAATTGAGATGGCTGCAGAACTACAGAGTCCTTTCATTGAACTGCACACAGGATCTTTTGCAAATGCATATTATGATTCTGATTTAAAATATAAAGAATTAGAAAAATTGTGTAACGCAGCAAAAATTGCCCATGAATTTGGCATAGTTGTTAACGCCGGTCATGGAATAAATTATACAAACATTTCTGAAGTTAAAAATATTCCGTGGTTGTACGAATTAAATATTGGGCATAGTATTGTATCGAGATCTCTTTCAGTTGGAATGCACGCCGCTGTTACAGAAATGAAAAAATTGATTAAGGGGTGAATGACAAAAAATTTCCAATACAGATATCGTCACAGTAATTTTTAAAAATAAAAAAGCCCGCAGTATTTAAAACTGCGGGCTTTTTGTTAAATTAATTATATTCAGTCTAATTAGAATCCTGATGAAAATGATACTCCCCACCAGAAACTGTCTTCACGACCATTGATCACTCCGTCATTATTTCCACCATAACGTATTCCAGTACTTAAACTAGAAGTGTCGTTAAAGCTGTAAACATAATCTACAGAGAATCCTAAATAAGTATAGCCATTTTCTACAGTTGTAGCCATTTGTCCTGCATTTTTGTCATCCGTTTGGAGTAGTCCCCAATAGCCTTTAACATCAATTGAACTGTTAGCCACCTGGTCACTTATATCGAATGAGTAACCGGCAGATAGTTCTAGTGTTATTTGTTCAAGATCAAAATCGTAGTATATATATAAAGCCGGATTATAATCATGCTCTAACGCTATACCCGCATAGATTTCTCTTGATCGACTCACAGTAGCAGCTGTAGGATACCAGTAATAGGTAACTCCCACATCTACATTATATGAATCTTCTACATTTACGGTGTAACCGAAGTATATATCTACTTCGTTACTCGCTCCTCTTACATCATCCGTAGGTTCATTGAGCCAGATCCCTGAATAGAATCCTCCAACTTCTAACTCAACTGATGGCTGGAATGATGCATCTGCTAAATCTTTTCCACGAAACACATATTGTGATTCGAAGTCAAACGAAGCAGTCATTGACAGTTCACTCAAGTCCAGCTGCCCAAACGCAGTTATTGCGCTTAGTAAACTGGATACTAGTATTATACTGATTTTATTTTTCATAGTTCAGTCTTTATTTGTTTATATTGATTTTAGTTTGTCTCTAGTTTGTCTTAGTTAATAGTTAAATAATTAATTATAAAAACTTAATATTTAACATGCATAAAATAATAAGATTTTATAGTAAAAAAAATCAAGTAGTTTTTTTGAAGTTATAAAGTGTAATCCAATAATTAAATATAATATAATTCTAACAAAATTAAAAATAGTTATATTTTTATAATGGGTAAGTCAAAATCAGCATTGTGAAAGATTAAAAACTAATTAAATTTACTTAAAGAATATTTATAAAATTAAATTATCTATTAGACTTATACAATAATTATGAGCAGTATTTCTCCTGAATTTTTTCCTGACCCACACCTGAGTCCAGGTGATTCACCAATTGCATATGGCGGTGAACTTTCAGCAGAATTATTAATTAAGGCCTACAAAAAAGGAATATTTCCATGGTTCAATGATGATGACCCAATATTATGGTGGTGTCCCGACCCAAGATTCATATTATTTCCTGAAGAACTGAAAGTTTCAAATAGCCTCAAACGTGAAATGGCAAATAATTGGTGGCGCGTCAGTTTTGACTGTGAGTTTGAAAAAGTCATTAACGAATGCGCAAATGCAGAGCGACCTGGCCAATCCGGAACCTGGATTAACTCTGAAATGATATCATCATATATTGCTCTACATAGAATGGGATTAGCTCACAGCGTTGAATGTTGGGAAAATAATAATCTAGTCGGAGGTCTTTATGGCGTATCACTTGGCAACGCATTTTTTGGGGAATCAATGTTTTTTCACAAACCAAATGCTTCAAAAATCACATTTATATGTTTGATAAAAAAAATCCTGACATGGAAGTTTCAAATAGTTGATTGTCAGGTTCCTACAAAACATCTGGCCTCATTTGGTGCAAGAGAAATACCCCGATGTACATTTATTGATTTACTCAACAAAGCGTTAAAGGCAAAAACGGTTAAAGGCAATTGGGGTAGTTTCTAAATACTTTTTAGAACTTAGTATCATCGCTCTCTATTAAATCAAAAACAGACAATCTGCTAACATCCCCCTGAATATTCTGTTGAATGTTAATCTAGTTATCATGATTCAAGTCATTTTTATACTCAACAGAGTATTTATTGTTTTCAGAAAAATTCCATGAAATATTTATTGTATTTTTAATAAGAGTAAAAAATATTTGAAATTTAATAAAATCTCTATACGTTTAGCTAAATTAATAACTCATGTAACCTCACCAAATGAAATCTTCAATTTGTAAAGTAGCGTTTTTTATTTCAATAGCTTTACATATATCATTATTCCCGGTTCATGCTCAGACTGAAATACTCCTTCCAGAACGACTTGGTGATCTGGATAATGACGGAAAACCTACTGTTACGGATGTCGTCAAAGTGTTACACGAAGTCTCCGGATTTGATCCTCTTCCTGTTGAGCTTATTCCATTTGCCGATGTCAATCAGGATGGATTAATTGATAATCAGGATTCGAATTATATTGTTGCTGCTATTCTCGGTCTAAAAGAGTTACCCTTAGCTCTAACTTCAATTCTAAGTACTTCTCCTGCCAATGGTGAGGATGGAGTGGCTAATACTCGGGAAACAATTATTCGTTTCAATGCGCCTTTAGCTGAAGATGCTGAAATTACTTCAGATAAATTATTTGCAGCATTTGGTGGTGAGAAAATACCAGCTAGAATTCATATCGCTCCGAATCGAATGTCAGTCACCCTATTTTACAATATTGAAAATAATTTACTGCCGCCGAGTGCCCGGGTACGTGTAACATTTATTGGCGATGACATTTTGGACGCGCGTGGAAAATTTCTCGACGCTGACGGTGATGGTCTTCCCGGCGGTACCGCTATAATTGATTTTGATACCCTGACGCTAACCATCATCGAAGGAACTGCCGTTTGCGGTCGCGTTTTTGACTCCGAGTTAATGTTGAGTGAAGGCGGCAGCATGATGGTGAATCCTCCTTTACAAGGGGTAGTTGTTACGGTGGATGGAATGGAAGATGAATTATTTGCTGTTACCGATGAAGAAGGAAATTTCCGTCTTGAACCTGCTCCCGCAGGTAGCTTCTACGTTCATATTGATGGTCGCAAAGTTCTGACAGCGTCTCAGGGAACTTACTACCCGTTTGTCGGCAAATCATGGAAATCGGTGCCCGGTGAGGAAATTAATATAGGTGAAATATATTTACCATTAATTGATGATGGAACTTTACAAAATGTCAGTCAGGATCAGGAAACGGTTATAAAAGCAGCCGAAAGTGTTCGTCAGGAAAATACTGCTTTTGAAAATGTTGAGATAAGAGTGCCGGCAGGTTCTCTAACAAATGATGATGGAAGTTCCGGTCTGATGGTAGGTATCGCACCTGTTGATCCTGACCGATTGCCCGGGGCGCTTCCCGATGAATTACAATTTCCGGTTGTCATTACCGTTCAGACGGATGGGGCGACAAATTTCGATTCTCCTGTCTCTGTCATTTTTCCAAACCTGCCCGACAAGGATGGCAACGTACTTGCTGCAGGAGCAAAGACTGCCTTATGGAGTTTTAATCACGATACAGGCCGCTTTGAGGTTGTTGGTCCGATGACTGTAAGTGCAGATGGGCTGACCATAGTATCTGATCCGGGAGTTGGTATCCTGGCACCCGGCTGGCATGGAACTAATCCCGGCTCAACCGGTGGTGGAGGTGACATGGGTGGCGGCGGTGGTCCGGATGGAGATATGGAGCCGGGTGGAAAGGACGACCCTGGCGGTGGACCGGGTGGTGACAACGGCAATGATTCAGGCGGTCAATCTTGTGAGGATGATGGATCAAGTAAGGATGGCGGCACTGACGGTGATCCAATATATCTATTCTCTGGCGAATTTTATACAACTGATATAGACTTTCTAATCAAGGGTCGTGGACTCAATTTTGTCTGGGAGAGAAAGTATCGTTCCAAAATTGGCCCGAATACTGTGCAGGGAAATGGTTGGGATTATTCCTACAATATTTTCATTGAACAGCAAGAAGGGAATATCCTCGTATGCGACGGCAATTCACGTGCCGATATTTATCAGCCGTTGCAAGTTGGAAAACGTTGGGTAAGGAGAGAGTTTTTTCGGGAATTGGTAAAAAATAATGACGGCTCGTATACCATGGAATTTCCCGACAAAGGTAAATGGCATTTCAGGCCATTCGATGGCAGTCCTGCACAAGGTAAAATCACTGCGATAGTTGATCGTAACGGTAATCAGATATCACTATCTTACAATGACCTGGGGCAACTTATTACAGTAACAGACACACTCAATCGCCCTATTGAAATCGGCTACAATGCCGATAATTTTATAGAAACCGTTACCGATTTTACCGGACGAGTTGTTCGCTATGATTATTATAATGACAGCGATGAAGGGGGTAGTTCCGGTGATTTAAAATCTGTTACATCCCCGGTTGTAACGGCTACACCAAACGGCAATGACTTTCCGAATGGCAAGACAGTAACTTATACTTATTCAAAAGGGTTTGTTAACGAACGGCTGAATCATAATCTGTTAACAATTACCGACGGTCGACGTAACGATCCGAATGATGCTACATTTGGTGACAATCCTTTTGTTATCAATATTTACGATAACACTTCCAATCCAGAAGAGGTCAATTTCGACCGTGTTGTCCGTCAGATTTGGGGAGGCGGCACATTTGATTTGGTTTACGATCCGCAATTACCAAGTGAACACAATAATGAGTTGGTTATAAAAACTATTGTTAACGACCGGGTTGGCAATGTCGCTGAGTATTTCTTTGATAGACGGAATCGTCTCATCCGTAGACGTGATTTCACCGGTAGAGCTAATGCAACTCAACCTACCACTGCCACAACTAATCGTCCTACCGGAAAATTGCGTAAAACCGATCCTGACTTTTTTGAAACTGTAATTGAATGGAATGAAGACTCTCAACGGACTCGGGTTATTCATCCCAATGGCAATATTACCGAAAATATCTATGAGTCTGATATAAATACGGAAGCATCTGCCCGTTCAAAAGGAAACTTACGTATTATTCGACGATTACCCGGCAGCCATACTCCTGTCGGCGATCAGGAAGTTATTGAAGAATCTTTTGCATACGATACTGATTTTAATGGTTGCTGTGGTTTCAACTTTGTCACGCGTCATGCAGACGGACGTGGCAATGAAACACTTCATCAATATGATGCTCAGGGAAACCGTATTCACACCCAACATCGAATTGTATCAATAAGTGAAGATTATGAATACAATCAATTTGGTCAGCTAACCGCTCACGTTTGGCCGGATAACGGCAGCAATCACCGACGACGCGACGAGTTTGCCTATTATGAGAGTGGGCATCAAAGAGGTTACCCGCAGAAAAAAATCGAAGATGCCGGTAATTTCAACCTTACAACAATTTATGATTACGATGAAGTGGGAAACGCTATTAGTGAAATCGATCCTCGTGGCCACGATACACAATTTGTATTTAATCAACTCGATCAGGTTGTAAGAGAAATTTCACGCGAAGTATTGGGTGGCACTAATATTCGCTACGAAAAAGATTACTTTTATGACGCCAATAATAATCGAATTCAGATCGATATTCAAAACAAGGATGATCAAGGTGTCTTCCAGCAAAACACCCATTTCACTACAACGTATGAATATGAAATTCTCAATTATTTAATTAAAGAATCAAAAGAAGTAACGTCCGAACATTTTATTGTCACAGAGTATGAGTATGATGCCAATCGTAACCGCACCCTGACTCGCTATGGCGAAGCGACCAATGGTAATCAGCCGACTAATATTGTTCGAACGCTATACGATGAGCGCGATTTGGTTTATCAGGTCATTCGTGCAGACGGTGATTCCGATCAATCCACGACCCAAATTAATTACGACCGAAACAGAAATCAGGTTACCAGACTGGAGGGAATTGAAGTAATACCTCATATTTACAATAGCGTTTTTGATAGCTATGATCGCCTGGTACAAATGATTAATCCGATGGGTGATGTGACTGATTTTCAATACGATGCTAATCACAATCGTGTTCACTCATTGGTTCTTGGAGAGTTAGAAGATATAGAAGGAAATGCCAATAACATTCGTCTACGTGAAACGACTTATGTTTACGATGAAATGGATCGCTTAACAAAAGAAGAAAAGGAATTCTTTGATACGAAAACGCAGCAACTAATTGATGATGGCAAGTCGATAGCCCAAACGTTCTACAGTGATAATTCTCAGATCATCAAGGTCATTAATGACAATAAGCATGAGACATTGATTTCTTATGATGCTGATAACCGTCTATCTGTTATCTTGGATGCTAAAGGTAATACTAAAACTTACGCTTATGATAATAATTCCAATGTTGTTTCACTAACTGAAGTAGATAAGTCCGATCTCGGCAATGCCGACCAAACTTTTAACACTCAGCAGCAATATGATAATCTGGATCGGTTAACATCTGTTATTGATAATGTGGGCAATAAAAAGCAATATAGTTTTGATTCACGTAATAACCAAACTTTAGAGATGGATGCTTTAAAGAATCAGACTATTTATGCTTATGATGGCGTAAACAGATTGATTGAGACAAATCGTTTGTTAACTGAAGATGGGACAGGCAGCACAGCTGTAGTTGAGTCTGCAACTATAACGACCAAACAAGAATGGGATGATACTTCACGACTCATCACACAGATCGATGACAACAACAATCGTACGACATATGGCTACGATCCACTCAATCGTAAGATTTCTACTACCTATGCCGATAAAACAATTACTACTTATAGATTTGATGTTCACGACAATGAAATCTCGATGCAGGACGCCAATGGGAATGTGGTCAATTCTCAATTTGATCTTCTGGATAGAGTAACACGTAAAAATATTACTCCAGGTAATGATGTATCAAATCAAACTACCTTTGAAATCCTTAAGTATGATGGACTTTCACGATTAATTCATGGGGAGGATGACGATTCACTTTTCACCCTAAGCTATGATTCTCTATCTCGCGTTTCTCGAGAAACACTTAACGGACAGACTACCCTATGTCTTTATGATGGTGTCGGTAATGAAGTCCTGTGCACTTATCCGGGAGGCCGTATCATTACCTGCACTTTTGATGAACTCGAACGCAAAAAACAGATCAGCGATCAAAATGGATTGGTGGCTGAATACTTCTATGTTGGCCCGAATCGAGTTGAACGCCGTGAATATGGCAATGATACCCAGACTGATTATACCTATGACGGTATAACCAATTTCGCAAATCCTGTTAATGACTTTGGAGTAAAACGAATCGTTCAAACAAAACATTACAAAATATCCGATGGCACAGTTATTGATGATCGCACCTATACTTGGGATAAATCATACAATAAAACCCAGAGAAGAGATATTCGTACTAGCGGACCGCAACTTACACACGATTACACTTATGATTCTGTTTACCGTATGATTCGTTCCGAAAAATCATCGCCAAGTCTAACCATGGATATAACTGACTACACGCTGGATGGCGTAGGCAATAGAAATAAAGTTACTGGTGGAAGTAATCCCGGTAACTATACGTTGGAAAACAATCTACCGGAAACGGGTGATTTTCAATTAAACCAATATACGACCACACCATCAGATTCCAGGCAACACGATTTAAACGGCAACCTTGTTAGTAGTACCAAGGCAGGGCAGACAAGTGAACGCACCTATGCATATGATTACCGCAATCAGATGGTGACTTCTAATAATACTGAATCAGGGACAGTGGCCACTTATGCTTATGATGTATTAGGACGTCGAATAACCCGTAAAGTCACCGGATCTGATCCTGTGCATGATTTATACTTTTATTCGGATTGGCAGGTTTGCGAAGAACAGAATGCAAATAACGAAACACTGGCGACTTACGTTTATGGACTCTACATCGACGAAGTCCTCAACATGCAAAGAGGTAAAAATGATTACTATTATCATACCGATGACCTTTATAATGTAATGACAATTTCTGATGCTACTGGTTCAGTAATGGAACGTTATGAGTATTCTGATTTCGGAGAACCTCTAATATTTGATGCTGCTGAAGCAAGAATTCAGAGGACTGCTATTCATAATCCTTATCTGTTTACAGGCAGGCGATATGATAACGAAACTGGTTTTTATTACTATCGAACTCGATATATGGAGCCAATTATTGGTAAATTTACCATTAGGGATACTATTGGAATTTGGGGGGATTATTTTAATAGTGGGAATGGATATTTGATAATAAATAATAATATTCATTCGCTTTTAGATCCTTACGGACTTATCGCATATCGGTGTAGGCGACCATTCAGAATAGGACCATTTGATCTCCCCGATCCATTTTATCATGAATATATATGTGTACAAATTGGGTTAGGGCCACCTATTTGCTTTGGGCAAACTCCAAATCCAACACGTATATGGCCTTGGGGTCCTGGTGTGCCGAGTAATGACTCCTTTGATCCTGATCTTTGTAAGCCAATAGACCCCGATGGAAATGATTGTATAGATAGGTGTTTATTAGAAGGACCATCGGATCAAAGACCGGATTACGGGCCCTTTGGCCCAGGTTCAAATTGCCAAGAATTTGCAGACGACAAGTTGAATGAGTGTAGGCGACGTTGTAGTTCTCCCTGAAACTAACAGCATTTTTCTCTGCCACTGTTAATTTTATAGAGAGTGTATCTTAATCAAAATCTTTTTATTATTAAAATCTTAGATGTTAAAATAATATATCAATGCTAAATATATTACATAAACGAAATTTTGATGCTCAAATTCGAAACATTTTTCTCTTTTTATGCTTTTCTATAACAATATTAAAGAACTACTCAAAAGCCCAAGAACTTGCACCCCAAACCGGCCTACACTACTACGCATTAGAAAATCTTGATTTACAACCAGCAGAACGCACAACAACCGTAAGACGCGGAACTGCCGGTAGTCAGGGAGTCGCGTTTGATCAATTGATTGTTGCGCCGCGAACAAATTATAAGCTTTGGATATTACAGGCTGAAACGCTTAATATTGGAACGGTTGAATTCAAATCGCCCGGCAGTGGTCGGCGCTTTACTATTCCGAATATTCGTATCGGCACATCATTAGCTCCTGACGACGATAACGATAGCTTGGATAACGATGCTGAATTCATCATGGGTACATTCGTCAATAATACTGATTCCGATGACGATGGCATCTTCGACGGAGCGGAAGTGCGACAAGGCACCAATCCTCTTGAAAATCTGATCGCTGCTACGGGCGTTATTGGTTCGACGGAAACTCCCGGCACATCAGTTGATGTGACGGCGTTTGACGATGTTGTAGTGGTGGCCGACTCTGATCGAGGTGTGATGGTGTTTAATATATTTAATGGCATGGATCCCGTTATCATTGCACAGGTCGATACACCGGGAACGGCACAGTCAGTATCGTTATCAGGAAATTTTTTAGCGGTGGCTGATGGATTAAGAGGTTTGGCTGTAATTGATATCAGTGATCCACCGGCTTCAAGGATTATTTATCAACTGGAGTTAGGCAGTGCTGCACGGTCAGTGGTGGCAGATGCCGGACTTGCCTATGTTGGTTTGACATCCGGGCAATTGATTGTTGTCGAGTTACAGAGTGGAACAATTTCTAACCAGTTAAATGTTGGAGATGGCATACAGGATTTATCTATTGAAGGTGACACACTTTTTGTTTTACTCAGCAAAGAATTATTCAGTTATAACATAGCTCGCGGTGGTCTTGAGTTTCTTGATAAAATAAATATATCTACACAAGCTCCGGAAAGAATAACCAATAGGAAACGCCTTTTTGTCGGAGGGAATATTGCCTATGTAACGGCATCTTCAGGTTATGAAACTTTTGATACCGGCAATCCGGCATCTTTGCAACGAATTGGCAGTATTGGCAACAATGGATTTACTTCTTTTAAACAGATAATATCCAACGGTTCCGGTCGTGGGATTGCGGCAATTGGAGTCAATCCACGAAATGATGGAACGCATAATATATCGCTTTATGATGTTTCCGATCCGGCCAGGACAACAGAATTTCTGGCAACGTTTGAAACTCCCGGCACTACCCGTGCTCTGTCAATTTATAATGGCCTTGCTTATGCGGTAAATACTGAGAGTGGATTGCAGATCATCAACTACCTGGCATTCGACCGCGAAGGAAATCCGCCGACAATTATATTAGAGACTAGCGCTATAGATGGAAAAATTGAAGAGGGGCAGATTTTGCGCATAACGGCTAATGTAACTGACGATGTGCAAGTGAGAAATGTTGAGTTTTATGTTGATGGAGTTAAAGTTGTTACCGATGGCAATTTCCCATTTGAGCACCGTTTTATCGCACCCGGTATTGCACAACAGGAAAATGTTATAGTTCAGGCACGCGCAAGCGACACAGGAGGGAATGCGACCTGGACGGATGAAATTGCGATCACTTTGGTTGAAGATGCCACATCGCCTAACATTATTAAATCACTCCCGGCAGACGGAATTATTACCGGTAACTTAAAATTACTTACCGTCTTTTTTAATGAGCCGATTGATCCGTTGTCTGTGAATAATAATAGTTTTATTTTAATTGAGGCCGGTACAGATGGAATGTTTGATACGAATGATGATAATGCTTTCACTGAAGGCGTATTTGATGTTCGCGAAGAAGTTTCCGGAATCTTTATGAGTGTAACTCAAGGTCTGCCTGAAGGACATTATCGAGCAACCCTCAATTCAGGAATTAAGGATATATCAGGGAATACTTTAGATTCAGAATTTTCATGGATCTTTACGGTATTCAGCATAGCAAATGACCGCGATGGTGACGGCATACCCGACCTTTTGGAAATAGCGCTTAATCTCAATCCGGATGATCAGGATACCGATGATAACGATATTTTTGATGGGCAGGAAGATTTTGATAATGACGGCCTGTCAAATTTTATTGAAGTTTTACTCGCTACCGATCTTAAAAATCCGGATAGCGATAATGATGGCATCAAAGACGGCCTGGAAGATAATGACAGCGACGGTATATCTGACGGTGAGGAAATTGTAGCCGGTGTCGATGGATTTGTAACTAATCCGCATGAAGGAGATTCCGATGGTGACGGATTTGGCGATGGTGATGAAGTGCAACATGGCTCCGATCCAACAGATAATGTTACATTACCTATCGATCCGAATGCTATGTTAATTACCGAAGTGAGCGGTCAAACATTTTCGATATTAAACAGAGTCGATCCAAGATTGACGCTGCCTCCAGATCAAGTTACAGAAATAACGGAAGTTGAAGCTTTACCTTTTTCAATACTCAACATTGTCGATCCGAGGGAAACCTTACCTCCAGGTTCTATCACTAATATTAACGAGGTTACAGGCTTACCATTTTCGATATTAAACAGAGTCGATCCAAGATTGACGCTACCTCCAGAGCAGGTTACAGAAATAACGGAAGTCGAAGCGCTACCATTTTCAATACTCAATGTTGTCGATCCGAGGGAAACATTACCTCCAGGTTCTATCACTGATATTAACGAGGTTGAAGGCTTACCATTTTCGATATTAAATATGGTTAATCCAATCGAAACACTTTCGGCTGGAGAAATTGTAGCGATCAATGAAGTAGAAGGATTGCCTTTTTCGATCTTAAACTCAGTCAATCCAATATCTACTATTCCTCAAAGTGAAATCGTAGCGATCAACGAAGTTGAAGGACTGTCATTTTCGATATTAAATACAGTTAGTCCAATCGAAACGCTAACTGCTGGAGAAATCGTAGCGATCAACGAGGTTGAAAGTTTATCATTTTCGATATTAAACAGTGTTAATCCAATTGATACACTTTCTGGTAATTCGATTAATATTATTAATGAAGTCGAAGGCTTACCTTTTTCTATTTTGAATAATGTCAATCCTGAGTTAACATTAACCACAGATCAAAATATTTTATTTCATCAAGTCGAAGCGAATCCGGTTTCGATTTTTAACAGTATAACCGTAGAGGAATAATTCGAAGAAACATATAAAAAAATAATTTCAATTATATTAAAGGTCAGATAGATTGCCACACCCGGCTAACGCAGGGTTCGCAATGACAACAGCATACTGCTATGTCATCGCGAGGAGCATCGCGACGAAGCGATCGATGACTAATTTATCGGACACGACTTTTAATATTTGCTACATCATTTTAAACCACCAAAATTAATTATAACAGTAAATAATATGAAAACTACCAAAGATAATCATAAAAAATCAAACGGTTCTATGTGTATATTTTATTCATATAGAATTCTAATAATGTTGCTCACAATAATGGGAAGCGCCATATCAACCGATGCCCAGACATTTAACAGCACATCAGACGGTTCAGATGGAGCGTTAATTTTATCTAGACCCGATCCCGATCCAAATCCTGACGATCCTTTCATCATTGAATTTAATCCAACAGAACTCAATATAGATCAGGATGGCGATGGCATTTTTCACTTTACAACCATAACGATTGATGAGGGCGTAACCGTTCGGCTAACAGAAAAATATCTGAATGGGCCGGTATTCTGGTTGGCTACCGGAACAGTGGTGATCAATGGAATAATTGATTTAAACGGTGAAGCTGGAAAGCACGGACAAGATATTTTGAATAAAAATGATGATCGAATTATTTCTTTGGCAGGAGCCGGTGGATTCAGTGGAGGAATCGGCGCTTTCGATAATAACGTAGCTGATTTTGTCCCATCACCGGCTCAATCGGGGAAGGGGTCAGGTGGAGGGTTAGCAAAATCTAGAGGTGGCGCCGGAGCAGGCCATTCAGGTAGTGGAGGAAGCCCATGGGAAAGAACTAATGCACGAGAAGGTGGTGCTGGATCTGAATATGGCAACAATTTTCTTATTCCATTAATAGGTGGTTCTGGTGGAGCAGGTGGAAACCGTCGAGATAATCAACCTGGTGGTACTGGAGGCGCTGGTGGTGGTGCCATTCTCATTGTCAGTTCTTCATCAATTACGATAGATGGAACAATACAGGCCAATGGAGGAAGAGGTGGAAATAGTGGAAGTTATGCCGGCGGTGGTGGCAGTGGAGGAGCCATTCGTCTAATGTCTCCAGTTCTAAACGGTAGTGGTACGTTAAGAACCTTAGGTGGAGGTGCTGGTACAGGCAGAGTATGGGACGGTAGTGGTTCTATTCAAGATCAAGGTCATGGTGGTAATGGATCCAAAGGCCGAATTCGTTTTGAAACCTTCCAAGAGCAATTTTCTGGAAGTTCAGATCCAGCTGCAAGTAAAGGGAATCCCTATCGATTATTTCTTCCAGAAACCTTACCACCCTCTTTAAAAGTTACAAGTATTGCTGGTAATGCAATTGATAATCCGTCAGCAAGTTTCACTCTACCTGATGCTACCATTGAGACAGCTGAGCCAATAGAGATAAAAATTGAGGCAAAAAACGTTCCGATAGTCATAGGCGAAACACCGACGACTGTAAAAATTCACATTATTTCCGAAAATAAGGAAGACCAAATAATCGAATCTCCAGCTTTATCCGGAACTAATGAACAATCAACCACTACTGTTAGCGTAACATTACCAAGTGGATATTCCAGAGGTTTTGTCAGCGCCAAATGGGAATAGGAAAGTGAGCAAACTCAATAAGTGCAGCACAATAATTTTGATAAATCAGGCATACTTAAATTCAAGATGAAATATTGGTTTCAAAATGATAAGCAAGGTTTCAATAATAGCCTTATAGAGGTATGTCTGAACGGTATCTTCCCGTATATATTTTTTGTATTTTGCTTACTTGCAATTTCAGATTATGCTTATGGATTGACCAGCCTGAAATTAGGAGAATCAAGCGGATCATCCGGATCAGGTTTTTCTGTTCCCATATTCTTCGAGTCGAACGATGGTATTGCGGCTGTGCAAGTCGATATATTTTATGATCCCGCAATTGTAGCTGTTGGGTTTTTAGAAAAAAAGACGGGGGCGGTAAATCATTCACTTAACTTTCAAAATATTGGGAATGACAACAACCTTCTAAGAGTAGTGCTGCATTCAGATGACCTGTTTTCTTTGAGGGTTGGTGTATTGATGGAAATTCCGATAACACTATTGGATAACGTAGCAGAATCGAGCCGCAGTCTATCATTAGGCGGAGTGGTTTTCTCGGACATAAAGGGTAAAAATATTTCGGCGCAATTGCTGCCTACGGTTCGTTTAAGCAATCCGGGTCAGGGCGATATCATTAGTGCGACTGTTGAATCAGCTTTAACAGGTGTATCATTTGATACAGACGGAGCGATCACGCAGGTGAAATTTTTTGCTAATAATGAGACAATCGGGTTGAGCACACAGGCGCCATATACAGTAGTCTGGCAACCCGCATTCGTGGGCAAAGCAATTATAATGGCAGTTGCCACTGATAATAATGGCATTGAAGCAGAGTCAGAACCAATTCAAGTAAATGTCGGAATACCAGGTCCCTACCCTGACTGGCACAAAGATTATTTCACAGAAGTTGAACGAGGAACTCCATCCATAAGCGGCCTTCTTGCAGACCCGGACAATGATGGTATTCCCAATCTTTTGGAATACGCCTTTTACCTGCACCCAAGATTTCATGACCGTGAAGGCTTTCAGTTTATTGAAAAATACGAAGAAGGCGGAAAAAACTATTTAAGCATAACCTATCAACGCCCCATAGAACAATACACCCCCGACATAAATATTAAAGTAGGCGTCACTTCAGATTTAAAAACCTGGAATTACGGTAATCAATTCACCAAAGAAACCGAAACAATAACAGAAGGAATTATAAAAACAGTAACGGTAAGAGATTTAACCGCCATTGAAGATATAAAAACAAGAGCCATGCGAGTAAAAATCGAAAGCGATTGATAGAATTCCCAGAATGTGAAATTGTTTTTGAACGGAGGATAGCTTTCTGCGATAAATCCCCCATACTTTTTTATTAATCAAAATTATCTCACAGATTCAGGTTTTACCAAACTGATGATTAATTCATCCCAACTTTGTGAATTGGGCAGCAAGGGTAAAATTAATTTTATAAAAGTCTTTCTTTTTTCACTGGTTCTCAATTTATCGATATCGATGACGGGGAGATACTTTTTCAAATCATCAATAGGGTAAGCAATCAGATCAGGAAAAGAAGCGTATTCAAGTATTCGTTTCAATTTATACTCACCTGAAATTTTTTTATTACCATCCCAAAAATATTTATCGATGTTTTTTGGCATATGTCAGCATCCTCTCTATAAGTTTTTCGATAAATTCGTTAAAATCTTCCAGTGAAATGTCATGCTTCATTAAAGCGGTTCCTTCCAAATTGCGATTGGCCAGGGCGATGAAAACTCCTTCGTAATCCAGCGGCACAATTTTAAACTCCGCCCATTTTGCAGCTTGTTCAAAATCAATCTTTTGAAGTAAATAAAAAAGATCAACAAAATCCTTGGTTGCTTTGCGATCATAGACAGCGGTTATTTTATTCGTGGCAATATTTTCTATGGAATCAATATAAATATTATCCACATTACAGCGCTGTCCTACATTCTTATAATTCTCATAGATAAACTCAATCTTTAAGGCAGTATCATTTTTGTAAATAAAACCTCTTTTAAAGTATTCGTCGCTAACGGTAATTTCAGTTTTGAAATGTTCACTTATCCTGTTTATAATATCTCTGAATGCAATTTCAAAATTCTCTTTTGGGTAGCTGAAACCATCGAAAAAAAAGTCAAGATCGTCTGAGTAACGATGATCAAAATAAAACCGCGATATACAAGTGCCGCCACTGAGATAAAATTGGGTTGATTTTATCAGTTGAAGAACTTCGTCCTGAAAGGGATACAGAATGTTTTCATAAAAATCAATTTCCTGCTGAGTTGCCTTATGAATATTTATCTCAATCATAATTTTTACTACCTTATTATCCAAACATTTCCAGCTTAATATTTCGATACGCTATAATCACACCATCAGCTGCATCAATATTATCTTTTGCAATATACCTCCACAATTTGAAAATTAATTTTCACTCATTCCACAATCTTGACCCGCAATCGCATAAAGCGTTTGTTTTTATCGTTGATGGCGGTTAAATCTCTGACGGTATGTGACATTGATCCGCCTGTATTTTGTACCGGATTACCGAGAGGAGAGGTATAATTGCTGCCGGTGCCATCCTGATTGTAACGCCAGGGGCCGTTTACTGAATCGGCTACTTCCGGGATATATTTGAGGTTTTTTATTTCGGGATTAGCGCGGTAAGTTAATGTTAAATATTCGGAGTTTACAATTGTCGTTCTCGCCAGACTAAAAAGTTCGTCTAATTTTTGATTAACCAATGGATTTGTTTTAAAGGCAAATTCGAATAGATTTTTAATGCCGTCCTTGTCCGGGTCACTTAATGGCCCGCTAATATTTGGGTCCATTTGCTCACTTTCATTGAATTGAGTTTTTTTCCAGTCTTCATAACCTAATAGTATTTTGGCAATATTTTGGATCAACACCGATGCCATATGAGGTTCGCCTATCGCGACCTTTCCCTGTGCTTCAATTAATTCAACCTGAAAAAGTTCACTCCCTTCTGTAAGAGTATCATTAAGTAGTGGCACAGTTATTTTTCTCTCCAGATTAGTAGATGAAAATTGCAGTGTGCCGGTGGTTGTCGTATAGTCTTCATCACTCAATGCAATTATATCTGCTGTTTTATAGGTGACAGATACTGTTTCATTTTCTGTGTTGGGAGTCGGATGCCAGATAACCGAAATTTCGGCAGAAATACCATCTTCGTTGAAAATAAAATCAGGTTTTTCAAAGGCTATAAAGCCTACCGGCTTGTCGAGAGTTACTGCATAAATGCCATCGGAAAGTCTATGAAAATAAAAAGTGTCGGTTTGATTGATAAAAACTAATGTACTTCCATCAGCGCTAAAATCATAAAATGCCGGCGAACTTAAGCCGAAAAATCCGGCATGAGAAAAATTTTGGGCTAATTCTAATGCCCGAGTTTTCGAATTCAATGCTACACCACTTAAGCTGCCGTTAGCAGGATTTAAACTTGTTATTGTCGTCGGAACAACCAGAAAAAAGTTATCGGTCGTTAAAGTATTCAATACAGTGCTTATCTGGGTCCATACTTTCTGACCTAACGTCGGCTCAATTGGATTACCTGCTCCATCTAATGATAATAGCTCCACACCACTACCTCCATCAGTGATATTGATTTTATACTGAGTTAATGTCGATAGTGCAGCAACTTCTGCAGATGTAAGACCTGTTAATTCAATCTCGCTAGGTAAATTAAAAGTAACTCCACTGACTGTGATGTTACTAGTAGCGAACATTACAGTTATCTTGCCTGCACTGCTATTGTTAAAATTAACAAGTGTAAACATATCACCCTCGTTAACCGGAATATCTAGAACCTCTTCTTCCTCTTCTTCCTCTTCTTCCTCTTCTTCCTCTTCTTCCTCTTCTTCACCAAGACCAAAACTTATATGATTTGCGCCTACCTGAAGCTCATCAGTATGGCGATTTTTTATAATAATTGAAACAAAGGGTGAAAATGAAAATGGAAATATGGATGAGGATTTGTCTGTGTAATAATCATTATTAAATATATCCGTAATCCAGGTAGGGACATCTTCTACAAATGTTACCAATTGGCCATTTTGATTAATATTTGGGGTATAATCATTTCCATTAATAAATAATCCTGAAATATATTCCGTAGTATTAGTATTCAAGTCGCGAACGTAAATATATGGAGAAAACAAATATGAAAAAGATTTAATTTGTGAGCTTTTTCGCTCTTTAGTTAAGTTTGCGCTAGATTGAAAAACTATTGCTTGGCCATCACCACTAATTGCAGGGCTTATACTAATGCCTGATGTTGCTTCCTCGTTCAGGTAAGTTAAATTTACTCTTTCAATGCTGGTTTTAGAATGATCATATAAGAATATGTCTGTGACATTATTGGTGTCGCTAGGCACGAGATTATCAGATTGGGATGAAAAAGCGACGCGATTACCATCGTCACTGATGCTGGGTTCAAGACTACTGCTATTACTTTGTGAAACTCCAGCGCCGAAACTTATCCAAAAAGTTTTTTCCTCTACTCTGTCAAAAAGATAGATATCAGAATTTGAACTGCTGTCATTAAGCGATAAATTTGTGGCATTACTTACATAAGTAATCCAGCGGCCATCTCGACTGATTGCCGGGCTGGATGAATTACCGTTAGCCGGATTTCCGGTGTCATTTTTGCTGATAAGTATCGTTTGGGCAATTTGGCGGTCATATAGATATACATAAGGACGATTGGAAACAAGTGATAGTCCATCCACTAAATTAGTTGCATTTGATGTAAAACAGATAAACCGGCCGTTTCCGCTAATGCCTGGATTAAAACTACTACCATTAGTCTCTGTATTGTTGATACCCTTACTTATTCTTTCCATTGCATTTGTATTTCTGTCAAACAGATAAATGTCAGTGACGGAAAAAATATTCTCTCTAGAGCTAAAGGTTACAAATCGTCCGTCCTCATTAATACTTAAGCGTGATACGAGATTTGAAATAGTTACGGATTTTTCACTCAAATAATACTCATTGAGGACAGAACTCCCTATCTTCTTAAAAATATTTTCAATTTCTTCCTCAGTTAAACCCAATGCAATGCCGCCAAAAGCAGGATCGGGAAATGAACCTGCAATAGTACGATTAGCAGAAAATTCCGGTAATAAAGTACTAAAATCTACATCGCCATCGAAAAGCGGCTGAAGGTGCAAACTGAAATTGATCTCAGGACACCCCGCACATTTATCATTTTCTTTAAATTCGAATTCTTTGGGATTATCCAAGGATGGTTGTAAACTATCAGCAATAAATGATCTTATCTTTTCTTCTTGAATTTCCTCTCCTAAATTAAGATTAAAAAGTCGCTTTTTATCCTGACGATTACGAATGATCGCTGAAGATTGAAGGTAGAGATTCATGCCATTTCTCAAAGCATTTTCTGATGGGATTAAATTGTCCCTGGATGTCTGTTTTAAAAGATTTGGAAATAATGCAAATAAATTTTGCAAATTTAATCGTTCAACTGAGTCTAATAAATAAATTTCATGAAATATGAAGTTGAAATTGTAACTATTAATAAGGTAACTTAATGATACTGCAGTATTAATAAGGGATCGCAGCATAAGAATGTCACCATAATCAACGGTTAAATTTTGATTAGATGTTTCAGCCGCAGTGAGTGATAGCTCAAACTGTTCATTGGTTACCTTTGATAAATTATTCAAAGAGGCTTCCATCGCCGGAATGGCTGTCTGCTTAATAAACTGAATAATTTCACCGGTATTAAACTGCTCATCCAATACCGGAAGATTATTAGCGCTTTCGATAGCAGGCCAAGCAAGACTGCCATTATCAAGCGCATTGGCCAATGTGGGGTTATGGGGTATATCTATGGATGTTGAATTTGTTGTGCCTTGTGGGGTAAAGACGACTTCGTCCAGCCAAGCGCGACAACCGTTACAAAAGAAACTGGAACTTTTTTCGTGTCGCCAATTGATTATATGATTACCTTGAGGTAATGATACGGACACCTGACGCCAAATATCTCTATCGGTAATTCGATTTTGCTCCACACCATCAAGGATAAATGCAATTTGACTAAAATTAAATCCGGTTACTTTCCACCAAAATGTAAGAAATCCCGGCCCGGTAACGGTTACCTGTAAATCAGAGCCTGAGCCAATATGTCTTCCACTTTCAGCGGCATCACTTCCATCATGGGATTCTTCTCTTTGATAATACCAGCCCGTGCCCTTATTAAAATCCATTTTAAAATTATAGAGATCATTATTTAAACTGGTAGAGCCCATGGCATCCAGCAAGTTTTGCCATTCAACGGACTCAAATAGGGCTAATAAACGGGTTGTGCCGAGTAGTGCGTTTGCTTCGTTGTTGCTCGGGCTTGTCGCAACAGCTTCTGCGAACTTATCACGCGCCGATTCAATGTCCTTGGATGCAAGAAAATTTCTGCCTTCATTTATAAACTGCTCGACTGTTTGAGCATGTAAATGAAGCGTTGCGAATACGCTGATGTAGAGTAAGGTTATTATTGTTCTCATAATATTAGAGATGAATGGTTATTGGGCTTGAATTATTGTTAGGTAAAATTTTGATTGAATTATTTTCGTCTAATAGCACTAAAAGTGCAATAGGATATTTTTTTTCGATAGTGGGAGTTTTGAGGTATAGATTTTTCAACAAGAAAGTGTTGTCTGAATTTTTATAGTTAGATAAGGAGCATTTTATTACTAGAATGTTATCTATTTCTATTGAAAGATGATTGATGTGTGTGGTTTTATTAGTTTCTAGGGCAGCAAGATTACTTACAGATTCCAGCAATACATTGATAGACGGTTGCCGATGAAATATTAATTTACACTCTGATATTTCATAATAAGGAGCGAGAGCAAAACGAAATCCAAGAATTCTTTTGTATTTTTTCTGCAAACGATTAATGAAATAATACCCTATTGTATTACCCGATTCATTATCAAAAATAGGCATTTTTAAGCCTGATGCAGCTTCTATACCCAAAAAAGTGTTTCCTTGTAATAAGACAAAAGGCAAAAATAGTGTAGCAATTATTAGAAAAACTTTTCCTGACATAATGATTTAATCCCTGCGTTATGGAAGAGGATTACTTTACCCAATTAGACAATGAACTCCATAAATTTATAGTTGGAATAAAAAATATAATGCTAATAATTATACATTTCATATTTATGCATAAATTTTGTGTAAAATTAAAATACAAGTAAAATTAACCATAATATAAACCCCGAGCTAAAAAAGGGTGTTGGACTTGAGGATAAATTTCGCGTGAGCTCACAATGGTATATAACAGAGTGCACGCAATATATTCAGAATACCAACTTTTTTTTAATAAATTTGACTTAGCTAACAACTTAGTCAACCATGAGAATATGAATGTTACAATACACGAAGCAAAGACTAATCTTTCTAAGTTGATACAGGAAGCCATACACGGTGAGGAGGTAATTATATCCAAAGGAAAGCAACCAATTGTAAAAATAATTCCGCTATCGGAAGCATACCCAGATCGTCGTTTTGATGGAGAACGTGGTCTAATAAAATATATGGCCAACGATTTTAATGATGAGATAAGCGATTTTGATGAATAAAAGTGAAAAATATTTGCTTGATACTCAAGTTTTTCTGTGGACCATTGGAGCCGGTAAATTTCTTAGCACGAGAGCTGTAGAGATAATATCGGAAAAAAACAACGAAATTTTTCTTTATAGCATCTGCCATAATAAATTGGTAGATGTCGTTTTCAACTCGGTACCGAAAAGAAGTTTAAAAAAAGAAAAAAAGTCATGGATCGCCACGTCGCGCTGCTCCTCGCGATGACAAAGTAGAAACCTAATTGTCATTGCGAGCTCTGCGAAAGCAGAGTGCGGCAATCTATCTGACTCACGTCTATTAATTGCATACACTAATTTATTTCGGAAATTTCTAATGGCAGA
>JAJFLR010000016.1 GCA_021772565.1 Opitutales bacterium
TATCGATCTGAAAGTAAGAAATGAAAATGAAAATAAAAATGCAAACTAGGGAAAATACCAGCGCCGCTAGCTGCTGCGCAGCAGCTAGCGGCGTCTCCACCGGTTCAGAGAAAAAAGTAGCTTTACCGAAAGCGATCACCAATAAATATTAACAAATAAAATGAATAAAAGCGATAGCATCACCTTTGCCCCGTACCAGGGAACTATAGTTGTCGTCAAATAGGGAAGAATAATTGTCGTTGACCACTTTAGAAAAAGTTGCTAACTGCTATGGTTGATTGCTAAGAAATTATTTTTAGTAATTGTAATAATTACGATTTGTAAACTACTCCAACGGATATAACTTTTCCAGTTCCTGTGGACTCCATGCAGCAGTTCGTGAACCGTACTTAGCGCGCATCTCAGCAACTTTTTCAGGCGAAACTTCACTTGAGTTATTGCCCCATTCGGCATTGCCTCTGACAAATGTTATTACTGCTGCAAGATCTTTATCATCGAATTGTTTTAAGCCAGGCATTGCACCAACATATTCTTTTCCTTTAACAGTTATTGAGCCACTTAACCCACTCAGTAAGATATTGATCATTCGTTCTTCATTTCCAGCTACCCATTTAGAACCATTCAGTGGTGGGAATGCCCCTGGTATTCCTTCACCGGTAGCCTGATGGCAGGCTACGCAGTTTTTCTTGTAAAATTTTGGTCCGGCTACTGTAGGATCATAACCACCGCCCTCATCTTGCTTAACTAAATCTCTTGGATGTACATTTTCATCATAAATCAACGGATGAAAACCGGATGAATATTTGGCTAAGTAAATCCCACCCCAAAAAATAACGATACCAAAAATAAATACTAGATAGATTGGGATCTGGGAAAAACCTTCAGCCGGTTCTTTTTTTTCTTCGAGCTCATTTGTGTGAATATCGTGCAACCCTTCATCAGCAATACCTGGATGTTCCAAAGTTTCTTTGGACTCAGGATGAGGTTGATTGTCTTTAGTTTCGTTATCGCTCATGATTTTATTCTACTCACGTTTGGCTTCCGGTAAATCATAGTTAAGTTTTAAACTCAATAAATATGCCACTAACGCTTCTGCTCTTTTTGTCGGCACTATCTCGTAACCGGGTTCCGGCTCAAGATTGGCTGGTAAAGCCAATGCATTATCTGAGGCTCCATCGACACCTATTAGTTGCTTGCGATAAAGAAATTGGTACGGTGGCATATTTGAACCAGCCGCACTAATTTGAGGATCGTATAGTTTTTGATGTAACCATTTTTCACCAGAATCTTTATCTACGCGCTCACCCACATTCATTAAATCAGGACCTATACGATATGTGCCGAGTAGTACGTCATTCTGCAAAATATAATCTCTGGCTACAGTCTGTCTTTTACCCCAACCGCGTTCGTAGTCAGCACCAAATCCTTTTCGTCTCACTTGTTGAGTATGACAGTAGACACACCCCATACTGATATAAACTTGTTTACCTTCTTTTGCTAAGCCGGGAGTTTCTTCGGGAAAATACGGATCTCCGGCAATCGGTTCTTTAGTATCGGGATCCAATGTTTCTGTCGTAATTTTTAAATCTCCGTATTGAATCTGACTCGACATGATTAATCCTACCCAGGCTACTGCCAGGGAAAAAAAGATACCGCAGAATACTAATGGCATATTTTTCATTTAATTAAGCGTGCGTCGGTGCTTCTTTAGCACAGTTACAGTATGTTGAACAAAGATATTTACATTGACCTCTGATGAAAGCTAAGAGCAAACAAAAGAAATTTATGGTGAATGCTAATTGGCCTATGGCGATAATTATGCCGAAAATAATTTGAAATTTTAGCGAAAGCTTAGAACTGTTGACAATCTCCATAAAACTAATTTCAGCGTTGTTTAATTGTGTTCCTTGAATCCAACCCCCAATACTGAGTGCAATTATTATTCCTGTAACTCCAATTGCACAGCAAAGAAAATGAAGTTTTATAAGTTTTGCTGAGGGCCACTCAATCTGAAGAATTCTAGGGACTAAAAAATATATTGAACCAAACATGATCATCGAGAAAAATGCGTAAATTCCATGATAGGCATGGGCTTCATAAAAATAGGTAAACTGAACAACTTCCGAGATTCCTCTCATCGAAATTGCAACTTCTATAAATTTTAACAGAACAAAATTTATTGACCCAAATGCAATGAAGAGAAGTGTAGGGCTGGTAAGAATTTTTTTGAAATTACTGAATAGGGTGAATTGATGATTGATTCCAATAATAAGTACGGGAATGAGCATCAAGATATTCGCAACAATGCCAATCGTTATGACCCATGAGGGGACCGGTCCGCCTATTAGATAATTTCCGCCAATCCAGGTACTAACGAGTGCTAAACTCCAAAATCCCAGGAATGCCGAGTTGTAGGCATAAATTGGTTTCCCAATAACTTTTGGAATTAAATAGTAAGCTGCAGCGAGTGCGATCGGAGTGATCCAAAGGCCAAAGAGATTGAAAATATACCATGCGTTGGATATAGCTTGGATAGTTCCTCGGATTGGTTCAAAAACATTCGTAAACTGGGCAATTGTATAGAGCCATGGAAACCAAAATAGTGCTGCTAGAATATAAAGTTGCGAAATATAAATATGCTTTGATTGTCTATAGCGAAAAGCAATTATTCCCCAGACTCCAATTAAGGCATATGAAAATATCAATATCGGAGTAACAAGTTTTGGTAGTTCTAACCATTTTGCTGAATTAAAATTACCTAACAGGATACTTGCTATTCCTGAATCCAAAGAGGCATTCCAGAAAATTCCGGCAATCAATAAAATTCCAACATGTCTGATTTTAGTTTGGCAAAGTCGAGCCATGATCCATAAGCCTACAGCAAATGCTACATTAAATCCCCAGCCATAAATCATTGAATTTATAAAGGCCGCTTGAACTCGACCAAAGGTAAACCATTCACAGTTAGCCAAAAATTGTGGGTGAATCAGTTTCACCATATTTATCAATCCAAGTGCACTGCCAAAAAATAACCAAAGAACTGCAGACGTTAGAAACAGCAGGGTAGGCCAACGCATTGAGCTATCGATTTCACTCAACCTAGCTTTTTCAAATTTTTCTGTTTCTGTATATGGATTCACAATTTAAAAATATTACCACAAACTTTCGATATTACTTTACTTTATGACTCGGAAAAAATCAGTTTGCCTGCCCAATGGTTCTTCGTCATTAAAAATTTCAAGAGAACCATCATCAGTATCATTACTTACTGAATTCTTATTATAATTTTTAAAAGCCCAACTCGAAATAATAAAAAATAATCCAAAAATAATTCCAATGATTAAATAGATGCCCCATTCCATAGGTTAATTTAAATTAGTTTTTTTTAGGATTTTACGGGTTAGTTACTTTGAATTCTTTAACCAAAAGCTCTTTAGCTCGTTCAATTGGAATGCGTGTGACGATCTTCTGATTATTTTCTACTTTAAAATCATAGCTTGTAGCAATTGTTTGTTGTTTAGCCTGAACTTCCTGTAGTGTCGCTTTTCTTTTTTGGATCAAATCATGATCGACCGGTGTTTCTTTTTTTGGCAGGTAGGCAACGATCAATATTAATGCAAAGATAAGTATTACTCCGATAAATCCAATTGCTGAATAGAGCACTTGGAAATCTGATGCTTCCTGATTTTGTTCTTCGCTCACTTTATTAGATGTTATAATTTATTGATTCTAAAATTCGTGGATCTTTGATCGGAATGGGTTTATTCCTGCTCATGTTTTTCATAAACACATAAGCACAAATTCCACCAACGCCAATTATCATACTGATATCCCAAATGAATCCTGTTATCGGAATATGAAATTCTCTAACAGTATAACCGAGCGGATTGTCCGCACTTGGATCAGTAATTCTACCGGGTAAAATATTGAAATATAGATCGATGATATGAAAAAATAATATCCATACTGAGATAAATATTATGCGTACACCAAATTTATTTTTATACCAGAGCAGATATATAAACGGAAAAAAGAAGTGGAAAAAGATCAACCCCAAACTAATATACCACCAACTTGAATTTTCACCTAGATGTGTGAGTTCACGAATATTATACCAAAATGTTTCCTCTGGAATATTGGCGTTGTAGATCAGGAAATACTGACAAAAACTGATGTAAGCCCAGAACACAGTGAAGGCCAACATCAGACAGCCTAGCAAGTATGAGTGTGATGGTTTGAATATTCCTTTTAAATAACCTTTGGATGCTAATAGTATACAAATAATAACTGTCCCTGCTAAAGCTGCTCTCATACTTCCGGCAAAGAACCACACACCATACATCGTTGAGAACCAGTGAAACTCGAGAGTTTTAAACCAGTCGATCGCCGCAAACGTTGCCGATAACGCACATAGGAAAATTCCGACTGCGGCAAGCTTTCTCGCTTTAGTCACCCAACTTGCATTGCCATCTTTATCAAGTGTGTATGAAAATTTTCTAAATGATTCTGCCAGGACGATCCAAATTCCAAAAAATAAAAAGACTCTAACTGTAAAGAATGAGAGATTTAAAAATCCATGTTTTTTGTGGTAAAGTACATCGTTGCCTACTGTTTCTCCTCCCGGTAATATACTATCATGACTGGCCCAATGCCAAAGTAACCCAGTGTCGCTTCCAATAACTCCCCAAGCTACTAGTAAGAAGGGTATAAAAATTAACGCTAAAACTTTAAATCCACCGACTGCATGTTCGAGCTGGCGCCTAATAATTATTGCCCATCCTGCATCGAATAAATAAAATAAAATAATTAGAAAAAGCATGCCAATGCCCATCGATAACCAAAATGAAAATCCAAGAAGATAGCCAAGTAAGGGTCTGGGGTCATTTTGACTGACGCCCATGAAAAACCCGGCGAGTGCTATACCAATGCCAATTATGCCAATGATTAAAGCAATTTTAGAATAGCCGTCTAAACTGTTGGTATCATTTGATGTCGTATTACTACTCATAGTCCTAACTCCATTCTTTTTTCTGAAGAAATATCATCAGGTTTTGGGTTGTGGGCTCTCTGCAGTGCTCTCAAATAAGTCATCACTGCCCAACGCTCTTTAATTGATAATTTAGATTTATAGGCACCCATATTATTTTTTCCGTTTGAAATAGTGTCAAAAATTTCACCGTTAGTCATCTTGCGCATTCGATCATCGTGATATGTTGGCGTAGCAACCATTCCATAACTTTTAGTAATGCCATTTCCGTCACCGGTCTGACCATGACATACAGCACAGGTTATATTATATTTCTTCTGTCCTAAATCCATGAACTCTCGGTTGACATAAATTGGAGAAGGAAACCCATGGCCAAATTGTCCTCTAATTTTCCCCGTATTATAAAATTCATCTCTGACATATGAACCAAATTCTACTGACCCTGGAACAACAGGACGATCAGCACGACCATCAGAAAAATGTGGATTTGCAGTTTGAGGTAAGAATTTGTATTGCCTATCCATGTCCGGAAAAATTTCCAAAGGCGGTTTACGAGATTTTGAACCTCGAAATCCTAAAATGGATACCAGTGCTATGCTGATAAATAAAAATATGGTAATAAAGTAACGCATCTATTCTTCTATTTCTTCAATTTCTTTTCCCCCAATTTCTCTAAGGAGTTCCTTAACTTTTTCTTTATCGTACTTAGAATCCTTTGACTCAATCATCAGCGCAAATTTGTCGTCTGTGATCTGCGGCCAATTTTTATAATTCATCGCCGAGTGATAATGTTGAGGAAGCATGTTGGTAATAAACATGCCAAAAAATGTTCCGAAAGCGGCCAGCAAAATTGTCATTTCATAGGCAACTGGAAATGTAAATATAGGACTGAAATACGGTTTACCGCCGACGATCAGGTTGTAATCATATTCGCCCATATACCAGGCGATAAACATTCCGGTAAAAAATCCGATGATGCCACCGATTAAAGTAAACAGCGGAACTCTAGAGCGTTTTAGTCCCATTGCATCGTCCATACCGTGAATTGGAAACGGTGTAAAAACATCCCATTTTTTGAATCCGGCATCACGCACTTTCTCAGCCGCGTGAAAAATATCAGCGGGTGTATCAAAAAGTGCCATCTGTCCAAATTCTTTTGTCATGATTAACTTATCTATTCTTAAATATTTTGTAATTAGTAATTAATATCGTCTATTTCCTATCTGCTATTGTCTATCGGCTATAAATTTATCTGGTTAAATTTGATTTCAATGTTTATGTGGATCCGCTTGTGGCGACACCGCTTTAATTTCAGCAAACGCCATCAACGGTAAAAATCGCAGGAAGAGTAAAAATAATACACTAAAAAACCCAAACGTTCCAAAAAAGGTAAAGATATCAACAATGGTCGGTGAAAAATAATCCCATGATGATGGTAGATAATCGTTGGCCAATGATGTAACCGTGATCACAAATCTTTCAAACCACATTCCCACATTTACGATAATAGAAACTATCCAGACAAACCAGGTGTTTTCACGAATTTTCTTAAACCAAAATAAGTGGGGTGAAATAACATTACACGAAATCATGATCCAGTATGCCCAGGCGTACGGTCCAAATGCTCGATTGACGAATGCAAATCCTTCGTACGGATTAGCACCATACCAGGCGATGAAAAATTCCATAGCGTACGCATAACCAACCATACTTCCTGTCGCTAATACAATTTTACACATACAATCGATATGATACTGTGTGATCAAATCGTGCAGTCCGTAAATTGCCCTCAATGGAAGCAACAGTGTAAGCACCATGCCAAATCCTGAGAAAATAGCACCGGCAACAAAGTAGGGTGGGAAAATTGTTGTATGCCAGCCGGGTAAATTTGCCGCAGCGAAATCAAATGACACGATTGTGTGCACTGATAAAACCAACGGAGTACTCAAGCCGGCAAGTAATAAATAGGCCATTTCGTAATTGCTCCAATGGCGGTTAGACCCTCGCCAACCCAAAGCTAATACTCCATAGGCAATTTTTCTAATTTTAGATTTTGCCCGATCCCGAATAGTTGCTAAATCTGGAATCATTCCCATGTACCAAAAGAGCAGCGATACGGTAAAGTAAGTTGAGACAGCAAACACGTCCCATTCGAGTGGGCTACGGAAATTTGGCCAAATTGAATTTGAGTTTGGCAGTGGAAATAACCACCAGGCAAACCAGACACGACCGACGTGAAAAAGCGGAAATATTCCGGCACACATAACAGCGAAAATCGTCATCGCTTCAGCAGCTCGGTTAATCGATGTCCGCCACTTTTGTCTGAGTAAACACAAAATCGCAGAGATCAAAGTTCCCGCATGTCCAATACCGATCCAAAAAACGAAATTGACGATCGCCCAACCCCAGCCAAATGGATTTTTTAATCCCCAAACACCGACACCGGTTGAGACTAAATAGAGCAGACCCATTCCAGTAAAGGTGGCGATAAATCCTGAAATAATAAAACAGACCCACCACCAGGTTGGAGTTTTCTGTTCAACAATGCCACAAATTATATCAGTGATCCAACCAAAGCTTCGATTGTTCGCCACTAATTCACGCCGTGGCAATTCGGCTGGTTTTACTTCGTCCAGAATAGCCGGTCTCTCTGTGGTTGATTGTTCTAAATTTGTCATTCTAATCTAAAATTAATGCTTCTTTCCATGTTCAGTATCATGCGAGCTGTCATGATGCGTGTTATTTGATTCATCTTCTTCAACATGACCTGATTTTTGATTGTATTCCGATCTGCTCAATGGCATTGATTTATAATCAGGCATCAGCGGATTTGGGTTTCGTAATTTTGCCAGATAGGTGGTTCTTGGTCTTGTATTCAAATATCCTAAAACTGAATAGTCGCGATCTGATTCTTTGATTTTTGAAACTTCAGTGCTGGCATCGCGAATATCACCAAATACAATAGAATTTGATGGGCAAACTTGTTGACATGCTGTTTTGATCGTGCCGTCAGGAACATTTACATCTGCGGAGTCACGGGCTTTAACTTTTTGCGCAATCTTGGCCTGTTCAATTCTCTGCTGACAGTAGGTACACTTTTCCATAACACCACGCATACGAATCGAAACGTCAGGATTTTTTTGCATCTTAGAAATTTCAGGAATTCCACTTGGGCCTGTTGGGCCTTTGTAATATTCGTCAATTTCTCGTTTGTTCCAATCAAAGAAATTAAATCGACGCACTTTATACGGACAATTGTTTGCGCAATAACGGGTACCAACGCAACGATTGTAGGCCATAATGTTCAACCCTTGATCGTCGTGAACCGTTGCATTAACCGGGCAGACTTGTTCGCACGGCGCCATTTCGCACTGTTGACAAAGCATCGGCATAAGAGTTGCCTGTGGATCAGAAGGAATTTCTTCCTTATTGGTTTCTAAATCTCCACTTGAGTAATAACGGTCAAGGCGAATCCAGTGCATTTCGCGACCACGCATAACCTGATCTTTTCCTACAATCGGAATATTATTTTCACTCTGACAAGCCACGACGCAAGCATTGCAGCCTGTGCAAGTATTGAGATCGACTGTCATGCCCCATTGTTGGGCTCCACCAAATGTCGGAGTTTTGTATAAAGAATTTCCCCGTGGCTGTTCTGCTGATTTTGTTTGCAGGCTGTCATTTTTAGCAGCTCCATAAACAGCAGGCGAATGAGATTCCATTCCCATGTGATCAACAAAGTCTGAATGCTTTTGGTAATCTTCAACATTGGCTTCGCGGACAATCGCACGTCCTTCCATCGACCAGTGTTCCTGAGTGTTTGCCAATTTGTAGGTTTCGCCAGTCAATTCTAGTTTCGCACCAGTTGCAATTCCAGGTGAATTTGAATCAACGATTGGGGAAACTGAAAATCCGGTTCCTTGACCAATGCGTCCAACAATTGATCTGCCATATCCTTGAGTGACCATGACAGTATAATCGGCCAGGCCTGGTTGAATATGGATCGGCCCGCTTACACTTTTTCCATTAACAGAAAGTTTTGCCATCGGTGCAACTTCGCGTCCTCTCTTATAAGACTCACTTTTCATTGAGGCTATTTTAAGAAAGGTGTGCGCCTTTGGATCATATCCTAAATCTTTCGCTAATTTTGGACTGATTAAAATTGCGTTATCCCATGTCAAACGAGTGATCGGGTCAGGACATTCCTGCAGCCAGCCATTATTGTTGTAACGGCCATCCCAAGCAGAACTGTCAGGAACTATACGCACTTCCAAATTATTTTTAGAAGTTTGAGCTGATATTAAATTAGCTTCATTTATCCTGATTTTCAGGACATCCGTTTTAAATTTTACTTTAGCCTTCTGATAAGAAGATTTTGGGAAATACCCGTTATTCAGAAATTGTTTAAAAGTGTATTCAATTTTGTTCGTCGTCGTTATTCGGCTGACAGTTTCGACGATCATCTCATAAGGATCACCAGATTTATGACCCATCAATCGACCCAAGACTTCGAGTTCCTGAATACCTTCAAATAGAGGCAGTATCATCGGCTGCACAGGAACTATTGTGCCATCAAATGTACGACCGAGATTCCATGATTCTAAATAGTGTGTTGCCGCAATATGGTACTGTGAAATTTCAGATGTTTCATCAAAATAATTTCCAAATCTAATTACGTTTGGAACTTTTTTAAGCAATTCTGCAAAATTGATATCAGCCGGAGCGTCATAAGCCGGATTGCCACCCAGTATAATTAATGTATCAATATTATTTTCATTTATTGATTCACGCAGGTCTTTTATGTTAGCAACGTTATTATCCGTTGCCTCGAGATAGTTTACAGTTTTCCCTGTCGCTTTGATCTCATGATTAATAAAGCTAGCTAAGTAATGCGCCTCTAAAGGTAAATGACTGCCAGCCACAACTACGGATTTCCTACTGTTTTTCAGTAAATCTTCGGCACATTCTTCAATCCACTTACTATCGACATCTATTTTTCCGGCAATTTTCTGTAAGTAGAATTGGAAATCATCATTTTTACCTTTTTTGTGTAATATCTCAATAGCAATCAAAGCGAGAAACGATGTCATGTCGCTCGATGATAAACGCAATCTGTGATCGGCCATTGCACCTGTTAAGCTGAATGTACTTTCAACTTGATAGAGACGATTTATTTTGTCGGCATCTTTGGAATTGAAAACACGACGGGCTGAAGCAAAATCTTGTGAATATTGAATATGGTTAGGTTCTTTGTGCAAAAAATCTGCATCAATCGATAAAATTCGTTTGGCTTTTTTGAAATTATAAATTGGCCGCAGGCGTTTTCCAAAAAGTTCTTTTGTTGCCAACTCCGGGTTGTCGGTATTAACTGCCTCATACTCCGCCCAAACAATTTCCGGCATTCTCAATCGCAGTTCCTGAATGATGTGATCTCGTGTTAACGAAGTCGAAGGTTCAGCGAGAATCGCCAGGCCTTTGCCATTTTTTGTTAAAAATGATCGGTTAATTTGCTCGAGTAAATCTCTGACCTTGGCTTTAGAAATCTTTTTGGATTTGAAGCGACTATTCATCGAACGATCCGGATCGTATATATCGAGCACGCTTGCCTGAGCCCAAATGTCTGTAGAACCGCCATAAGGTTCGTAGAAAGCGTTACCCTCAATTTTAGTCGGGCGGTTTTGGTGTGTTTCTACAACCAGCGGAATATTATCTTTGCCGGTAGGCATTGAACTTGCAAAGTATACCGGTTTTCCGGGAATTACATTTTCCGGTTGTTTGGAGTAGGGTAGTATATTTTGCTCGGGTCTGCGACATCCGGCCATGCCAACACCTGCCATGGCAAACGAGGCTGCCATAATTTTCATAAACTGTCGTCGATTCACTCCATCAATCTCAGATGCACCCTGCGGAAACTCTCTTTCGACAAATTCTCTGAATCCAGGAGTGTCAGAAAGTTCATCGAGGCTTCTCCAGTATTGAGGTCCAGAGAGATTTTCCACAGATTTTTCTTTCTTATCTTTGGTCTCTTCTATTGTATTATTATTTGAGTTTAATTTCATCGATGACATCCTGAACAACTTTCTGGTGGGTTAATATCCCATTCGTGAACCAATTTTTTGCCCAATTTTAATTGAGCCTCTTCGCTGGCAGCTTTCCAGTCAAGGTCGTAAACTTTATCGAGTGGGCGGACAAATTTTTCCGGGTTCCTGTGGCATTCCAAACACATTGTCATGCTATGATCCTTGGCGTGAAAGACTTCTTTCATTTCATTGACCTGTCCATGACACTCTACGCAACTGACACCGCGATTGACGTGCACTGCGTGGTTAAAGAAAACATAATCCGGCGTTTTATGTATTCGCACCCATTCAACAGGTTGATCTGATTCATAGCTGGCTCGGATTGGCGCAAGCTTCGGACTGTCCGGCAAAATTTGATTATGGCAGTTCATACACGTACCGGCATCCGGAATATTAGCATGTTCAGAGCGATCGACATATGTGTGACAATAGCGGCAGTCCATGCCGAGTTGGTCGACATGCAAGCTGTGATCATAGGCAACTGGTTGAATTGGCATATAACCGACCCTCGAATATTTAGGGGTAAAATAGTATGTAACTCCGGCAGTAATAGCACCACCCAACAACAAAACCGCAAAAATAATTTTTAACGGTACCGTGTTTGACCATTTGGGAAAAATATTTGCCATAACCTCAGGTGCTATAAAATAGAGACTAGTCTCTGACTAAACCTTAATTTGGCTGACAGCCCTTGGATCTCGCTTTACCTTGATGGGTAAGTGAGTAGAAGCACTTTTTGTCGCATGTGCCTTTTGCGTTACAAAGTTTAATTTAAGTAATCCGACAAATCCAAGAATTGAACCCATCAGATACTTCAGAAACCTAGATCTTCCTATTTTTTGATCCCCCATTAGCTAAGTTTATTATTTTTCAGATTCTAGTCGTTAACATGTAAATTGGTTATATCCAAAAATCACCCTATCAATAGTATTATTTATTATTTCTATTCAATCTAAATTTAAAATTATTTTTTACAATAGTTTAAGTATTAAAAAAACTAATAGTAAGACACCGTCAACTATAAGATTTGCTAATATTGGGAAAATACAAATTTGAGTCAAAAAAACGATAAATTTTCTATCTGCAATAGACTATTTGATATCAGTATCGATAATATCTATAGGTCATTCACGATAGTTGATTATCCATTACTTATCGATTATGGCTATTTGCTATCGGCCATCGGCAATTGCAATGGTATTCATTATAACATTACAGGCATGACTGTAAAAAACATTTGTCTCCCTGATAATCGATACGATAAAAATTAACCATGCCAACAAATAACACCGACGTTCAAAAATACATGTCCAATATCCCTGACGATCGACGGGAAAAATTTCAGTCAATTTATAATTTGATAACCTCCCTTTACCCCAAAGCTAAAATTTCGATGAAATACAAAATGCCGACCTTTGAATACCAGGATGGCTGGGTGGCGCTAGCCAATCAAAAAAATTACATCTCATTCTATACCTGTGGCTATCATCACATCGAAAAATTTAAAACCAAATACCCTAAAATTAAAACTGGCAAAGGCTGTATCAATATTCGCAAAAAAGATGAATTTGATTTAGCAGATTTAAAACAAGTCATTCAACATGCAATCGAGCACCCGAAATGATAAGGGGAGTTAGACATGGGGCACTTAAATAATCCCTTATCGAATTTTGACTAATGGCTATTGACTATCAACTACTATCTATCGGCTATTGTCTATTTATTTGCGATCTTCGTGGTTATAGCATTTCGCAAAAGAAATGACCGAAAAAATTAAGCTGATTTTATGACTGAGTAGTGATAGGTTGCCACAACCTGCCTCAGCAGGTCTCGCAATGACAATTGTGTCCACTTTGTCTTCGCGAGGAACAAAGTGACGTGGCGATCCATGATTATTTTTTCGGTCAAAACTTTTGATATTTGCTATAGTATTATTTTATTATGAGTAATATCTTATTTCAGTATCCAAATTATCCTGTTAATCTTGGAAAAAATTAATTCAAATAGAAAATGAATCACAAAGATTTTAAAAGAGATGAAAAATTAGCAGGCTGGTCATTCACTGTCGAAGAAACCTGCCGCGGCGTTTGGGAAGCAACCGGTGAAGATCGATCAGGCAGTACAGTCAGTCGCACTGGTACAACCGACCCGCAAATTATCCTAGAAGAATGTATCTCCAATGTACGAGCGTTAGAATTTGAGAGAAATAGTAAGAGCTGATTTTTTTAGAAACCACACAAGACAGATAAGGACACACAAATAATTCTCTTTCGACTATAGGCTATTTGCTATCGGCCATTGGCTATTATTTAGGTATTCTTTTCGTAAACACTTATAACAACGTTAATCTAAATGGTATTTATATTAGTTGACATAACTAGACAAAAAATAAATTTAATATACATATGAAAAAACTAAAATTATTAATCTTATCAACATCACTATTAGTCATAAGCGGCGTAAACAGTCTGTACTCAGATTCTTTTGCCGGTGGTTCATTGTTATATTATTTAGGCAATGATCTTGAAGATACAATGGGAGGTAGCGTTAGACTGGGAAAGCAGTTGGACGAAAATAGTTTACTGAGTTTAGAAATTGGCTATGTCAGTTTCGAACAAACTGCAGGAGCGGTTAGGGCTGAATTGGATGTAGTTACTGTTGGAGTGAATTATTTATGTTTAATGCCGTTGGAAGAAGCATTTAGTTTATACTTTGGTGGTGGCATTGGTGTTGGTATAAATGAATTATCTGGAACTAATGGCGGTGCAAGTATAAGTTTAGATGATACAACATTTGCCTATCATTTAGATGTAGGGGTTAATATCGCAGTGTATGATAATATGGATGTGCAAGTAGGTTATCGTTACTTTGGCGAAGGAGATTTAACTTTTGCCGGCGTCAATGTCGGTGATGTTGATTCCAGTGTTATCGAATTAGGTATTAATTTTAAATTCTAATTTTTCATTATACTTTAAATTTTGTTAGCTCCTGATATTTATCAGGAGCCTGGAGTTTGGACATTTTTATTCAAACTAAATCTCAATTTTCTTGAGTACTGCTCTTGACTTTTTGAGTAAGTAGGTGTTTTGCATAAACCTACTTACCTTATGAGAAAGAACAATACTAATATCAATATTGAAAAGAATGATATTCAAGATGCGGTTATTTCTGCGTTAGAACTGACTTTGGCTGCTCAATTGCGGGCCGTGCGAAGTCTCAAGGCCGGCGGCATTAAAGAAATTAAAACTAAGGGCAAAAGTATGTCTCATGTGGATATGGTGCATGACATACTCGAAGATGCTTCACAGCCGCTTCACATAAATGATATCATTAATTTGATTCAAAGTCAAAGTTGACCGGGAGTCTCTGGTTTCTGCTTTGACCAAGAAGGTCGTTCGTTGTGATCGCTTTATTCGCACTGATCGCAATACTTTCACACTACTGAACAAACGGTGATGTTTTTACAAGCGCTTGTTTCGTTTATGAATCAATGGGAATACTGTTTTGCTCAAGACAGAACACTGAGTATTGCGATCAGACAAGCGATTGGGTTTTTGTGTTGTATGTGTCGTGGCACAATTTCACAGAGCATTGTTTTTAATGGACGTGATCAGCTTGATTGGGGTTCGGAATATAAGCTGCATTCTCGAGCGCCGTGGAAGGTAAAGGATTTGTTTAAACCTGTCGTGAAAGAAACCGCAGACTACTTTGACTCGGATTTTATTGCAATTGGAGTCGATGACACACGACTTAAAAAGACGGGCAAGTGCATACCGGGAACACAGTATCACAGAGATCCTCTATCGCCGCTATTTCACACGAATTTCATCTGGGGACTCAGAATGCTTAACGCTTCGACGCTGATACCTTTACATAAAGACCGGGATGAACCCGTAGCTGCAAGAGGAATACCGGTGCGATTTGATCATGTGCCAGTGAAGAAGAAAAACAGCAGTATAAAAAACTAAAGAAAATACATAATCTATCAACGTTAGCGGTGAAGCAATTTGAAGAGCTTCGTCAAGCATATGACCAAGTAGGTGCGGTTGACAAAAAATTACTGATTGTCGGCGATGGGAGTTTTTGCAACCGAACTGTATTCGGTGCACAATTAGAGCGCACTGAGGTAATTGCTCGAGTTCGCAAGGATGCAAAATTATGTTTTGTCGCACAGCCCGGATCACGCAGATACTATAGCGAAGAAAAATTCACTCCTGAAAAGGTCCGCAAAGATGAAACCATAGCGTGGAAGGAAAAGAAGTTTTACACAGGAGGCAAATGGCGCAAAGTCAGATACAAAGAAGTCGAAGAAGTTTTGTGGCAAAGAGGAGCCAAACGCAAAACACTGCGATTAATCGTTTTGGCAGCCACCCCTTACAGGAAAAGAAAAAGTTCAAAGCTGTATTATAGACAGCCCGGATATTTATTAACTACAGATTTGAAAATAAAAGTTGATCAACTGATACAATCATATATCGACCGTTGGCAAATTGAAATCAATCATCGAGAACTAAAAACGACCCTTGGAGTAGGCGAAGCCCAAGTATGGTCAAAGCAATCCGTTTCAAGACAACCAGCATTTACAGTGGCCGCCTACAGTATGTTATTACTAACGGCAACAAAATGTTTCGGAAATTTACGAAGCGACATCTACTACAAGCTACCAAAATGGAGAAGTGACGCCAAAAGACCTTCAATCCAGGACATAATAAATCTGTTAAGAAAAGAAGTTGTAGAAAACCCCCAAATCATGGAAAAGTATGGGGCTGTTGTTGATTCAAAATCGACTATCATGAAGGCAGTAGCATAAAGTTTCTCATTTAGCAAAGGAAACAGCCGACATCGACAAGATTATTACCAACCGAACCAACGGCCAAAGAAAATATGGTTATACCCATTACACAAGCAGGCAAAACAGGTATTGTGCAGCGCCCAATTGTCATCACCTCACAAAGAAGCAGAA